>DAIUKI010000330.1:1431-3827 GCA_036848255.1 Bacteroidales bacterium
CTTCTTGTCGCGGCATTGTTCGTTCCTGCTGATTGCCGTGAAGGAGCTGCCTCCGAAGCTGATCTTCTGCTGTTGGTGTTTCCTGTCGACATGGTTGATGCCCTGTCAGGATGCACCTTGGCATAAAGTGCTTCGCCTTCCTTTCGCGAATCGGGACGGGAATAAGTGGTCTTATAGCGCCCTTCATTTATACTGCTGGAGACATTTCTGGAGTATACCCTCTTGTCGCGGTAGTAGAAGTCGTTCCATCGGTCATACCTTGGACGGTCGTACCGGTGGAAGTGACTGTAGTATGTTGGGTACCAGTTATAATGATATCCGTAATAGTAGTGCCAGTAGTAAGGACGCCATGGGTTCCAGTAGGAAGGATAATAACCCCAGTACCATGAAGAGCGCCATATCCTGTAGTCAGGGAGGTATATGTACCTTATCAGCGGCCATGTTGCTACTTCAACGTAAGTGGTCCTGACCACATTTACATTCTGTCTGTTTGAATTGCCTGTATAACCCGGGTTCGGGGTTTCGTCATATATCGGTTCAACGATATAATTTTTTCCGTAAAGAGCCTCATCACCTATAAGCTGTATCTGTACCGATCCGTCGCGGAGCTTCTGGACAGTAAAGACACCCACATCCTGGTTGTCGTTGCGGTCAAGCTGCGCCTGCAGCACTATAGTATGGACGTTCCCGTCGACATAGTCGATTGCCTTGACATAATCGATTAAGTTATCGTTATTGAGATCCAGGTTGTTTATCCTGGTCTTTTCATCGTTCAGGCTTCTTTCAAAACCTTCGATGGTTTCAGATTGCTGGAATAAATTCATCACTGCGTACAGGTTGAAATTATCTCCGGGCAGACCCAGATATTCATCCGGGTAATCCTGAGCCATAAGTGCTGTCCCGACTGCAACCATTGCTGCGAGTATCGAGGTGATTAAGAATCTTTTCATGACGTTTGTTGTTTAAAGAACTTGTTACAACCAGTTAATTGCAAAACACGTGCCAATCGTTTTTTAGCGGGCTTTAGCCCATCCGGATCTCCTGGATTTTATTCCTAATGGTATCCATCTTTTCGATTCTCCCGGGGATAAGAGTTTTTTCTTCCCTGTCGAGGAATTCAAAAAGAGCCAGCGATTTATTAAAGTATTCCAGAGAATCAGAATTTTTCCCCTGAGCCAACTCCAGCTCTGCCTCGGAATTGAAGAGCTCTGCAAGGATCTCCAGGTGGCCGTTTGTGTAATTGTGTTCCTTCAGCAGCTTGTTCGTGAGTTCCCCGGAAGGAATTTTCCTGAAGAAAGCAGCATCTTCCTTCAGCATGTCGTAATAGATCTTTCCCATCTCTTCGGAAGCCTTATTGTAATCCCCTTTCTTTATCAGGCCAAGAACGGCAGCTATCAGATCGCCAAGCATTTCAATATTGCGGAGAACATAATCTTTTTGGTACATAGCATGTAAATTGACAACATCAAAGATATAAAAAGTGACTTGATCAACAGTGCTTTTTAATTGATTATATTTGATCTGAAACTATAAGTCTGATATGCCATGGTAAAATACATTAACATCGTACTGTTCGCCGGAATGCTGGTAATGAATTATCTGGCCAATGCTCTGCCCCTGAATAATAAAACCACCGGGGAGCTCTCTGATTCTTTCCCAAACCTGTTTGTCCCTACAGGTCTTACTTTTTCCATCTGGGGCATCATCTACCTCCTCCTGGCAGCCTATTGTGTGGTCCAGTTTACCGGATCGAACAAAGAGGCTGTTTCTGATATCAGCTGGCTATTCGCAATCTCATGCATCCTGAATGCACTCTGGATAGTATTCTGGCATTATGGAAGACTGCCGTTGTCGGTGATTGTGATGCTCGGATTGCTTGTGACCCTGATCGGGATAAATATTTCAATCCGCGAACTTCCTTTCGGGATAATAAAGGCAGCATTCGGGATCTACCTGGGATGGATCTGCATTGCCACCATAGCCAATATTACAGCTTTACTTGTAAATGCAAACTGGAACGGATTCAATATCCCGCAGGAAACCTGGACAGTTATTATGATCATAATCGGTATGATTCTCATAGGGCTCACTATTTACAGACTCAAAAATCCCTTTACAGGCCTTGCTATGATCTGGGCATTCATAGGCATTGCCATCAAACGGCAGGTTGATTACAAATTGATATTTATTACGGCAATAATAGCCATTGCACTTGTGGCGATGGTTACACTCTGGGGATTCCTGCAGTACGCTGGGCAGCGGAAATTAAATCTATGATCAGCACAACTCCTGGAAAGCTTTTCTGAATTCAAGCGGCTTTGTAATATTATGAAAAGTCTCTTTTGTGCCTCCGGTACCGATTATGGTTATTGATCCGTAATTAAGGATCCGGCCCA
>DAIUKI010000331.1:0-3803 GCA_036848255.1 Bacteroidales bacterium
ATGAAGTTGTTAAGAAACTATGGCCCGAACTGGAATGGATCAATGACATCCGGCTCCGTGAGAAGACCGCAAAAACCTGGGAGACCGCACTCCTGAGGAGCGTCCTGAAAGCTGAAGATCTTGAAAGGATCCCGTTTACCCTTCTTTGCGGTCCGGATATGAAGGTCAGTTTTATGGAACACAAAAGATGCGTTGTTCATATTGCAAAAGCGAGCGGGGAGAAGATGAATGAATTTTTCGGGAACAATCTGCCTGTTAACATGGATGTGCTCATCTCCGGGGCCATACTTGCTGATGTTGGCAAACTACTTGAATATGAACTTGATGAGAATGGAAAATCAATCCAGGGAAAATACGGACAGTTTCTAAGGCACCCGTTTTCAGGTGTATCGCTTGCCGAAGAGTGCGGGATTCCTCCTGAAGTGTGCCACATAATTGCCGCACATGCACATGAAGGTGATCTTGTAAAACGGACAACAGAGGCATATATCGTTCATCATGCCGATTTCATGACTTTTCTTCCGTTTAAAGGTCGTCTTGTTGTTTAGAGGGTTGAACCAGGGGATCACCCAAGTTTCATTTTCTCGATTTCCTCGATGTTCCTTTCGTTGCTGACATCCTTTGCATTGGGAGTATAGAGATAATCAATAAGATCTGCATACTTGTCCATGATCTTGCCCCTCACGATCTTCATCGTCGAATTCATCAATCCGTTATCTTCCGAAAAACCCTCCTCAAGTATTCCTATTGCAACAGGCAACCATCTCTGCGGGAACATGTTGCCATATTTGCCGTTGGTACGGTACTCATTCACTTCATTTTCGAGCAGCGTGGTAACTGCCCGCTTGCCTTCTTCGGAATCGGCCGTCAGATTCTTTTCTTCGAGATAAACCTTAAGTGCGTGCTGGTTAGTGACAATCAGGGCAACCGTATAGGGCTTCTGGTTGTTGTAAAGCATGCACTGATCGATATATTTGGATTGTTCCGATATTGTTTCCTCGATTCCCTCGGGGCTGAATTTTTCTCCATCGTCGGCGATAAGAAGACTTTTAAACCTTCCAAGAACATAAAGAAAGCCCTCATCAGTCATATAACCCATATCTCCTGTATAAAGCCATCCATCTTTTATTGTTTCGCGTGTAGCAGCTTCATTTTTCCAGTAACCGTGCATTACATTACCACCTTTTATGACAATCTCACCTTTTTGTCCGATGGGAAGCTCTTTTCCATCGTCATCGCATATCTTAAGATCCATATTATTGACAAGAACGCCTGATGAGCCAAGCCTGTGCCTGCCGGCCGAGTTGGATGAAATGACAGGAGATGCCTCGCTAAGGCCATAGCCCTGGTACATCGGTATCCCAAGAGCATAAAAGAATCTTTGAAGCTCAATATCAAGCAGGGCTCCGCCTCCGATAAAATAGTCGAGTTCCCCTCCGAAGCTCTCTCTTATCTTTTTAAAAAGGATCTTATCATAAAGTGTAATCAGCGGTTTTTTTAGCCTCTGCAATCCAATCCCTTTATTCCATCCTTCCTTGTTATATGAATATGAAATTTTAATGGCGTGGTTGAACAGGAGTTCAATCATCTTCCCTTTTTCCCTGACCCCCTTTTCAATATTCTTTCTGAAATTCTTGGCAATAGCCGGAACACTCATCAGGAGGTTTGGCTTGATCTCCTTCAGGCACGACGGAAGGTTCCTCAGTGTTTCCATCGGTGTTTTCCCGGTCTTGACAGAAGCAACGCTGGCGCCCCTTCCCAAAAAGGCATAAATCCCGCATGTATGCCCAAATGAATGATCCCATGGGAGGATAAGAAGAGTCTTGTAGAATGAAGGAATGTCAATCAGGCTGTATGCCTGGTAAATATTTGTCACGTAATTGCCGTGGGTAAGGATTATGCCCTTCGGATCGGCTGTTGTTCCTGAAGTATAACAGATATTGGCAAAATCTGAAGGTGTGACACTGTTCGAAATGTCCTCAGATTTCTTTCTGTTTTCTGGTTTTTCAAGCCATTCCCTTCCTGCCTTTCTTACTTCATTGAAATGGATCTCATTTTCAAGGTATTCTTCCTGAGTGTCAAAATGAATTATCTTTTCAATGGTTTTGCAATCCTTTATTACATCCTTTAGCTTGATTGCCTGTATAGATGATACCAGCACCATTCTTGACCCGGAGTGGTTTATCCTGAATTTTATCTCTTCGGGATTAAGCTTAACTGAAAGTGGAACGTTTACGGCGCCTGCATAAAGTATTCCAAGCTCTCCTATAACCCAGTTGTTTCGTCCTTCCGAGATCAGGCTTAACCTGTCGCCCTTTTTTATCCCCATGGTAATGAGTCCTGCGGCAAATTCATAAACCTGCTTTCGGGTTTCACCATAGGTTGTCCCTTCATATTTGTCCTGCGGCTTTTCCCACAGATAAACATTGCTTTCAAACTTTTCAACACTCTCTTCGAAAAACCGGATCAATGATTTCATCAGGCAAAAGATTTTAATTATCGTAATTACATGTAATTACATTGTAATTACGTTATTGTTGCTCTTCTATTTCAGTCGCCTAATATACAAAATCCCGGCAAATCCCTGAATTTATCTCAAGGTTTTAAAATTCCGTCATTTGGATTGGTTTTCAATAATTTGTATTTTTGAAAATATTCTTCATCTACAGGGTTATGAATCTCAGTAAATCTTAAATAATTTATCATGAGAAATTTTGCAATCTTTTTTATTACAATGCTGCTGATACTTTCTCCTTCCTGTAAAAAAATCAGGGAAAGGGGCCTTTTCGGGAAAAAGGCAAAGACTCTTGAAATGCTGAGAGCACAGCAGGACAGCATCAGGGTGGGCGACTCACTGAAAAGGGTTGAAAACCGCCTGAGAGCGATCGAAGAGGCCCGTCTAGACAGCCTTATACAGGCAGAACAGGAAAAGGCCGCTTATGAAGCCACCAATAAATACAATATTGTCGTGGGTAGTTTTTTAACCCCGGAATTTGCTAAGGTGTGGGCTGAAGAATACAGGAAACAAGGGTACGATTCCAAAATTGTGAGGATGGACGGTGACCGGTTTGACCTGGTGGTAGCCGAGTCGTACGACAGGTTCTCAAAAGCAAGGGAGCGGCTCGATGCGTTTCAGGATACTGTCGACATTGATACCTGGTTATACATTACTAAGTAAAGTAGTTTCTACCTGAATATTGTTGAGTTCCGGTCGGGACCCACTGATACGATTGTGACCGGGATACCGGTTCGCTTTTCAATGAACTCAACATAATTCCTGAGATTTTCCGGTAATGCAATATAATCCCTTATTCCGGAAATATCTTCTTTCCATCCAGGGAGCTCGGCATATACAGGATCGATCTTTGCGCCGTTATCAAAAGGCAGTTCAATCTGTTCACTGCCTGCTATGTTGTATGAAGTGCAAACCTTTATGGTTTCAAAGCCTGAAAGAATATCGGATTTCATCATAAAAAGCTTTGTCGTGCCATTTATCATTATCGCATACTTAAGAGCCGGTAAATCGAGCCATCCGCACCTCCTGGGCCGGCCTGTGGTAGCGCCGTATTCGCATCCCTTTTTTCTCAGCAATTCCCCGGTTTCATCATTCAATTCCGTGGGGAAGGGCCCGCTTCCGACTCTTGTGCAATATGCCTTGAATATCCCGAAAACTTCCCCGATGGATCTTGGTGAAATGCCAAGACCCGTGCATGCTCCCGCGCTAATTGTATTTGATGAAGTGACATAAGGATATGATCCGAAATCCAGATCGAGCATGGTACCCTGGGCCCCCTCGGCAAGAA
>DAIUKI010000332.1:0-3794 GCA_036848255.1 Bacteroidales bacterium
CATTGTGGCACTATTATCCACACTGCTTGTAATAGGAATCAGGGAGTCAGCCAACTTCAATAACATTATGGTTATAACAAAAGTATCCGTAATCATACTTTTTATTGCAATCGGCTTTATGTTTGTTAAATCGGCAAACTGGCATCCGTTTATACCTGCAAACCAGGGTGAATTCGGAAAATTCGGAATAAGCGGTATCCTGAGGGGAGCAGGGGTAATTTTCTTTGCCTATATAGGGTTTGATGCTGTATCGACGGCTGCACAGGAAGCTAAAAATCCGCAGAGAGATATGCCGATAGGCATACTGGGTTCTCTTGGAATTTCCACTGTTCTTTATATTCTTGTTGCCATTGTGCTTACTGGGATTGTAAGCTATACTGCCCTCAATGTACCCGATCCGGTTGCTGTCGGTGTTGATGCAATGGGCAAAGGGATGTTCTGGTTGAGGCCAATTGTTAAAATTGCTGCAATTGCCGGATTGAGCTCAGTAATTCTTGTTATGCTTCTGGGTCAGCCAAGGATTTTTTTCACAATGGCAAAAGACGGGTTGCTGCCACCGGTTTTTTCAAAAGTCCATCCGCGTTTCAAGACTCCCTATGTAAGTACAATAGTTACAGGTTCAGTGGCGATGATTATAGCCGGTATTTTGCCTATCAGTATTCTGGGGGAACTCGTATCAATCGGAACCCTGCTCGCCTTCATTATAGTATGCATAAGTGTGCTTGTATTAAGGAAATCGAAACCCGATATACACAGACCTTTTAAAACGCCATGGGTTCCGTTTGTTCCGATTGCCGGGGCGGCAATTTGCTTTCTTCAGATGGCAGCCCTGCCGCTTGATACGTGGCTGCGGCTTATAATATGGATGAGCCTGGGCTTATTAATTTACTTTTTCTATGGGAGAAAGCATAGCAAGGTCAGGGAGGAGAATAAAAATTAATCCATACCCCCTAACCACCCCCTAAATCCCCCATCTGGGGGACTTTTAATATTTTGTCATTCAGAGCCCCCATTTAGGGTGTTGGGGGGTTAAATTTCATCGGAAAACACCGCCCCCGGCAGATCCCTCAGATTGTATCTCGATGCCATCACTTCACCATATGCACCTGCCGATCTGATCGCAATGATATCTCCTCTCCGGGTTTCAGGCAATTCTATGAATTTGGCAAAGGTATCGGCTGATTCGCATACTGGTCCTACGACATCATATTTGTTTGCTTTGCCCCTGGACGTAAGGTTCTCGATTTTATGACGAGCCTGGTACAGGGCCGGTCTTATAAGATCGGTCATGCCGGCATCAATGACAGCAAAAGTAGTGTTGCTCCCTTTTTTTATGAACAGGACCTTCGAAATAAGTGACCCGCATTGCCCTATAATTGCCCTTCCCGGTTCAATGTGAACCTGCTGGCCATCACTTAACTTTATGAATTCCTTTACAAGAGAGAAGTACTTTTTAAAGGGCGCATGATTTTCCGGATCAGTATAGTCTATTCCAAGTCCCCCTCCTAAATTGATTATCTTCAGATCAGTATTTTGAGATGCAAACCATTCCTGAAGTTCATTTACTCTTGAGCAAAGACTTTCAAAAACTGACATCTTTGTGATCTGCGAACCTATGTGAAAATGAATGCCCTTAAGTGTAACATGGTCCAACGATTGCAATCTTTCGAGAACCTCTTTCAGCTCCCATGTGTTGATCCCGAACTTACTTTCTGCTACTCCGGTTGTGATGTATTTGTGAGTATGCGCTTCAATATAGGGATTGATTCTGAGTGCTATCGTTGCATTTTTTTTTAGTTTTCCGGCAATTGAATCGATAACTTCAATCTCGGCGATCGATTCACAGTTAAAGCAAAATATATCAGCATTAAGCGCTGCCTGAATATCCTTGTCGGATTTGCCAACACCTGCAAATACTATTTCGGAAGGGTTAAATCCGGTCGAAATGGCCCTTTCAATCTCATTAAAGGATACACAATCAGCTCCGAATCCAAATGATGCTATAATATTCAGCAACCTGGGATTAGCATTGGCTTTGACGGCATAGTGGACTTTGAATCCTGCCTTTTCCGATTCTTCCCTGACAATGCTGCAAGTTGATTTCAGGACATCGAGATCATAGAAATAAAAAGGAGTCGGCAGATTCCTGAATTTTGCAACGGTAATATCTGTTATCATTTTACTGGTTAAAAAGGTATTTGTTAAGAAGATTAAGGGCATTGATCTTATCCTTTGAATCAATCAGCAAAGAAATGCTGTATGGACTTCCTCCATAGGAGATCATTTTAAGGGGAATAGTGTCAAGAGCTTCGAAGATCTCAGGAGCTGACCCTGTCCGTTCAGTCCGGAAATCACCAACAACGCACAGGATTGTATGATCCTTCTCAACCTCCACGGAGCCGAACTCTTTCAGGTCATGGGCAATCTGGTCAATATACTGGGAATTATCGACGGTTATCGCAACCGATACCTCTGAGGTTGTTACCATATCGATGGGAGTTTTATAGGCTTCAAAAATCTCGAAAACTTTTCTGATGAAACCGTAGGCCATAAGCATCCTGTCGGATTTGATCCTTAAGACTGAGATTCCATCTTTTGCGGCAACCGCTTTATAATCCTCGAGGATCGTATGTGAAGTAATCAGTGTACCTTCATCATCCGGATCCATTGTATTCTTGAGCCTTACAGGTATATTCTTCTCTCTGGCGGGATTTACGCTTGAAGGATGAAGAATCTTTGCTCCGAAATATGCAAGCTCTGCCGCTTCGTCGAACGAGATCTCACGTATTACTTTTGTATTCTCTACAAATCTCGGATCATTATTGTGAAAGCCGTTGATATCGGTCCAGATCTGGATCTCCGAAGCATTTATGGCGGCACCAATGAGTGAGGCAGTGAAGTCGCTTCCGCCACGCTTAAGATTGTCGATCTCCCCGTATGCGTTCCGGCAAATGAAACCCTGTGTGATTATTATCTTTTCATCAGGGTAATTTGAAAGCTCCCTCCTGAAATTTTCCCCTATGTAAAATGAATCAGGTTCGCCGTCCTTGTCAATCCTCATGAAATTGAGTGCCGGCAGGAGCACGGATTTTATATTTCTTTCGCTAAGAAGATAATGGAAGAGGGCAGTGGAAATAAGTTCTCCCCTGGCAAGAATTGCTTTCTCCCGGAGCTTTGAAAAAGAATTTGCCATGAGCTCCCCGATGTAATCAAAATGGGAATTTATTAGCTCGTGCCCCTCCTTTTTAAAATGGTCGGTCGAGAACAGATCCTCGACAACCTGATGGTATCTGGATCTCAGAGCTTCATTTTTTTGGGTTGCTTCTGCCGTTTTGCCTTCGTTAAGAAGTTCCGATATTTCCACCAGGTTGTTTGTTGTACCCGAGAGGGCTGAGAGCACAACAATTACATTTTCCTCGTCCGTGATCAGCGGTATTATTGATCTCATCCTATCGGGATTACCGACTGATGTACCGCCAAATTTCATTATTTTCATTTTTCGTGTTTTATTTTTTATTACAAAAAAACCTGCATCATCTTGCAGGTCTGTTATATCTTTAATTCTGAGGAAGCATTAAAAGATTATGCAGACCTGAAGTACAGATGCCTGAAAAGTTTTATGTGTTTTTTTATCAGCATTTTCAATCAAAAATATCAGGTAGCAAAAATATACTTTTCTGTAATATCCGATTAGTTGTTTTTAATTTTTTTCTTATTTTTGTGCCCGCGATTGTTTTTCCGCCCAGATGGCGAAATTGGTAGACGCGCTAGTTTCAGGGACTAGTGTCAGCAAT
>DAIUKI010000333.1:0-3789 GCA_036848255.1 Bacteroidales bacterium
GTATCGTGTCTTTGCAATGATTTTATAAATAAAATCACGAATAAAATTGGGGACAATAATGAAAACAAAGAAGAGTTTCCAAATGCCTCCCAGTTCTTTTAGTAAATGAAGTATTGCAGAAGATTTTAGAAAGTATTTGTCACTTCTGATGTACACCACAGAATCAAAGTTATCAGTTGGTAAGCCAAATTTTTTAAGCAATGCTTGTCCGCTTGCTGATTGCAATGATATGAATAAGAATTTTGCTTTTTTGTCTCTTTTAGTTATGAAATTGACCAATCTGCTGCACAGAATACAGAATCCATCAAACAATAATATATTTTCATTATTAATCATAGACCCGGTTTGTTTCCTATTTACCTACAACGGATTTAACATTTAATTTACATACATAGCTTGACTTCAAAAAGCCCTGACAGCACGCACATAGGGTGTATTGTCGTCTTTGACCCAGGTTCTTTGTTCACCTGTATATATGTTTTGTACCCAGGCACTGCAACTTTGGGTACCTTCGCTCTCGATTGCCTCTGAAGAGGTCCAGTAAAAATGACCTCTCAAACTATATTTTTTATCAGAAGCAGATAAGGCTTTACAAATACAATCCAGTTCCTGCAGGGAAGGTAAAAACCAATCACTAAATCCATTCAGGACAAGGTCTTCACAGATTTTTGCCGGATAATTACCTAATCCCAGAGTTGAAACTAAACGGGTAGTATTTGATTGTCCTCTTCCCACCGCTATTGCAGTAACATTGGTTTTTTTACAATTTGTGCCATTATCCCAGATAATTCCTGCGCTCTGGTCAGTTGCAGCAGCTATAAGGCCATGAACACCGCTCTCATCCAACCAGATAATAAATCCGCCTCCATGGGCTTCTGCAAGGCCAAATTCAGCAGTAAATTCCATATCATTGCCATACGAAACTCCGACCTCATTAACAGCTTTAGCCCTGAAGTGATATGTTGTGTCCTTTGTTAAAATAGCAATATTTGCCTTTACATTGGTTCCGGTTTCATAAACCGGGTCGTTCAAACCTGGGACGCTGTTTCCATAGTTCAGGGAAGGTCCGTATTCAAATGTTACCGTAGTTGGTAAATCGTTTGATTTTATTCTGGCTTTTAATGTGGCACCAGCTGAATAAATTTCAGTCACCGATTGGGAGATAATTACCGGGGCTTCCCTTGAAGGCACACTTGTGATGTCATTTCCCTCGCAACCTGAAAGGAGCAGCAATTCTGCGGTAATGGCAATGGTGAGCAAAATATAAAATCTCTTATCCCTTTTCATGAGATATAATATTGACTGATTGCATTCTGTGCACCGGGCACCTTGTGTCAACCAGATCATTTACCTGGATGTTTTGCCTGGAAAAGTCTTTTGAAAATCAGAAATCATCAAGATATTTCTCAAGGTCATATTCCATGCATAATCCCCTGAATTCCTTCAGAAGATCTTCGCTGAACGGAATCCCCCTGTCGTTCCGGAACATCCGTGTCTCATATTCTTTTTCCCCGGCTGTATAAATCCTTGGCTGACCGGGTATTTTGCGCGAGGAACGCAAATCCCGGAGTATATTACCGACAGTTTTCTTAAAATCCTCCGGATCGGTAAAGGCACTGATATCAATAGCCATAAAAAAGTGTCCGATCGAATACGGGACTTTTTTTCCTTCGCTTATCCCTGAAAGCATTTTCAGGAATGAACCCTGCTGTAATGCCGACGAAAGTATCTCGACAACAGTGGCATACCCGTAGCCTTTGTAACCACCTGTCTCTTCCCCTGCGCCTCCAAGTGGTAAAAGTGATGCGCGGCCTCCAGTGAGTTCTTTAAGGACCTCCTTTGAGTCTGTCATGCTTTCACCCTTTTCATCAATAACCCATCCTTCGGGAAGCTCCTTTCCCTCCCTGGCATATAGCTCCACTTTTCCCCTTTGAGTAATCGAGGTTGCACAATCGAGCAGAAAGGGAAAAGCTTCATCGGTCGGAATGCCAAATGTCATGGGATTCGTTCCCAGCATATTCTCCACCCCGAATGTGGGGGCAATTGATGGACGCGCGTTGGTCCCTGTAATGCCAATCATGTTTTCACGGACAGCCATGAGTGGATAATATCCGGCAAATCCATAGTGGGTGGAATTACGGACAGCAACCATTCCCAGTCCGTAAGATTTTGCCTTATCAACCGCCATCTTCATTGCCCGGAACGAAATCACCTGCCCCATACCATGATGTCCGTCAATTACGGCAGTGGTCGGACCCTCCCTGATAATCTCAGGATTTGTCACAGGGGTCATAATACCTTCCCTGATACGATCGAGATAAATAGGCTTTAGTCGGTTTACACCATGCGAGTCGAATCCCATTTTATCAGCTTCGATCAGAACATCAGCCACTATGCGGGCATC
This sequence comes from Bacteroidales bacterium, assembly GCA_036848255.1. Taxonomy (GTDB): domain Bacteria; phylum Bacteroidota; class Bacteroidia; order Bacteroidales; family VadinHA17; genus LD21. Next base: position 2,405 of record DAIUKI010000333.1, read on the forward strand.
ATCAGATGGAATACCTGCCTTTTTCATTACCTCGGTAATGTATTGTTCCAATAGCTCAAATCTTATATATTTTGTTTTCATATTTAACTGAATTACAGTTATATAAACTATATTTACAAACAATTAAGATACCTTTATTTCCCGATACAAAAATTTTTAAAGATGTTGCCAAGGATTTCATCTGTTGTAATCTCCCCCGTGATCTCGCCAAGGTAATGTATAGCATGCCTGATATCTGTTGCCAGCAAATCCTCAGGGAGATCTTCAGCTAGACCAGCAATAACCCTCTCCAGACTTCCGGAAACGTGCTTCAGAGCTTCAAAATGCCTGACATTGGTAATTATTACATCTTCCAGACTCAGGTGCTCCTTTTCGAGGATTTCGCCCAGTTTGCTGCGAAGCTTATCGAGACCAGTCAGAGCTTTTGCCGAAATGAAGAGAAGGGAGTCATCAATATCAAGATATATATTCTGGTTCAGTATATCCATTGCAGACTGATCACCCTTATCAATTTTATTGACAAGAATTACAAGCTTTTTTTCGAACCCGGAGATCATATTCCGGATGGTGTCAGCTCTCTGGTTGATCATTTTTGCAGGTTCGGATATTTCATCGACCATCAGGATCACTGAAGCCTGCATTATTTTCTCATTTGTTTTCCTGATCCCAAGGCTCTCGATTATATCTGAAGTATCACGTAAGCCTGCAGTATCTATAAATCTGTATTCCAATCCATTAATAACAATAGAATCTTCTATTGAATCCCTTGTTGTCCCCGGGATATCCGAGACAATGGACCTTTCTTCATTCAGCAATGCATTGAGCAGGGTTGATTTACCTGAATTTGGCTTTCCGATAATGACAACGGGTATTCCATTCTTGATGGCATTTCCAAGGCTGAATGAATTTGCGAGTTTATCAGCCAGATCCTTAACCTTTTCAATAATGGCGGAGAGTTCATTCCGGTCGGCAAATTGGACATCTTCCTCTCCGAAATCCAGCTCGAGCTCAATTAGTGAGGCAAATCTTAAAAGCTCAGATCTGAGGTTGATTATTTCAGCTGAGAAGCCTCCGCGCATCTGATTCATTGCAATCTGGTGAGCAGATTTTGTCGCCGAAGCAACCAGATCGGCAACTGCTTCAGCTTGCGAAAGGTCCATTTTCCCATTACGGAAAGCCCTTTGCGTGAACTCACCCGGCAAAGCTGGTAAAGCTCCACTCCTGATCAGAAGCTCAAGTATCCTGGTAATAATATAGGATGATCCATGACAGGATATTTCAATAGAGTCTTCACCTGTATACGAATGAGGAGCCTTATAGATGTTTACAAGTACATCATCAACAACCTCTTTGCCATCGCGGATCTCTCCGTGAACGACTTTATA
>DAIUKI010000334.1:0-3787 GCA_036848255.1 Bacteroidales bacterium
TAATCTATTTTTCAGGCCGCAAGGTAAGTTCTTCACGGGGAGGGGCAATCTGCACTAACAACCCTGACGTCTTTAATCGTTTGAAATTCCTGCTCCCGGTTTATGAGGGGTTTCTTACTTATGGGGGAATTCCGATAAAGGAAATAGAATCGATGGCTGAGGGATTGAAAGAAACCATCGATGAAAATGTCGTGAGCCAGTCACCTGCCTTCATCAATTATATGGTACAGGAACTTGACAAACTCGGGATCCCGGTTGTAATGCCTGGTGGAGCTCTTGGCTGCCATGTTGATGCAGGTCAGTTCCTGAATCATCTACCACAGACAGAATATCCGGCCGGTGCTCTTATAGCGGCCTTCTACATAATCTCCGGGATCCGGGGGATGGAGCGTGGAACAATGAGCAATAACAGGGATGAAAAAGGGAATGATATCTTAGCGGACCTCGAGCTCATGAGGCTGGCCGTACCCAGGAGGGTGTTTACATTATCGCAGATCGAATATGTAATTGACAGGCTGAACTGGCTGTATCAAAACAGGGAACTTGTTGGAGGACTCAGGTTTACTGAGGAGCCGGCTTTACTCCGATTCTTTATTGGCCGGCTTGAACCTTTGACCGACTGGCCGCAGAAGCTTGCAGCAAAATTCAGAAGCGATATAGGGGATAGTTTGTAAGGAGGTTGTAGAAAAAACAGGCTCCACTGCGCTCATTATATGGAGCCGCGTTGCGGTCGCGCCTACTGTGCTCAACTTCTTGACTCAGGTGGTTTTCCAAACAGGTTGCTAGAATTAAAACACCATTTTTCTCAGTACAACCTTCGGTATCTTCTGCAGATCCTTTTCGAGCAGATCCATCTGGATCTCATCACCGAGGAGCTCGATTATTATCAGTCCGGCAGGCTCGCCAAGGAATTCTTCATTTACACCAAGCCGTGTGCGGATAACGCATCCGTATGATGTAAGTGTTTTCTGGATTGATAGGATCGTTTCACGTTCCTTTTTCTCAACCATGATACCCATAATCCTGAGAGCTCCTTCTTCGGAAGTGAAATTGACGAATGACTTACTGTCATCAAATGTCATTTCACTGACATAAATTCCTCCAATATCCTTCAGCTCTGAAAAAAGCCTGCCCGTTTCGATTGCGGTTCCTTTCAGATGGAGCAGGATATATGCCTCGCGGCTGCATTGTTCAGTTGAAAGCTCATGAAAACCCAGACGTGTTGTAATGATACCGGCATACTTTGAAAGGATGCCCTGAGTCAGACCTGCTTCCTTGATCCTGTCGATGATCTTAATCCCAAGAATCTTAATCATAATAAAATTATTGTTAATATTTCACTGAAACATAAAGGCGTCGGGCGTCGGTCAGTGGGCAGCACCGCTGGCGCGGATTTAGCGAAGCGTAATCCGTGCCGACTACTTATAAGCACGGATTACAAATCCGCGCTAGCGATGACTACCTGTCGCCTGATGCCTGTCGCCTTAAAAATACAGATCCCTCTCCCCTTTCTTTATCTGTTCGATCTTTTCCCTTGTTTTGACTGCCACACCGGGTTCAAGTGTCTGTATGTTCTTATCAATAACATTCCATCCCTTTTGGGCAACATCGGTTGTTGCATAATCGCACAGATACTCTGAAAGGGTAAGTATTGCGTTAGGCGTGCAGAACCTTTTTATGAACCCTGGCACCGAGAACTCCATAAAATGCTCCCCGGTTCTTCCCATCCTGTAACATGAGGTACAGAATGAAGGAAGGTATCCGTTCGTAAGAAGCTCATCGATAATATCGGCCAGCGACCTGTCGTCGCTGATCTTGAACTGTTCCCTGTTAAGGTTTTGAACCTCATTTTTTGAGTCAGAGTATGACCCGATCTCGAGCTTTGTGCCCCCGTCGATCTGCGAAACACCATACTGTATCACTTCGCGTCTGACATCGGGAGCCTCCCTTGCAGTAAGTATCATACCGGTATAGGGGACAGCCAGGCGAAGGATCGGCACAAGCTTCTTGAAATCCTCATCGCTGGTCTGGTATTTATTATTGATGTTCAGGCTCAGTGCATCTTTGATACGGGGAAAGGAAATCGTGTGGGGTCCGACATCATAACAGGCTTCCAGGTGATTGGTATGGCGAACAAGTCCGAGCACCTCAAATCTCCAGTCGTATAGTCCGAAAAGTGCTCCGATTCCAACATCATCAATTCCTGCTTCCTGTGCCCTGTCGAGCCCTGTAAGACGCCATTCATAGTCCTTTTTCTTGCCGCCAAGGTGGTACCATGAATATGCTTCCTTATGGTATGTCTCCTGGAAGATCTGGTAGGTGCCAATACCGGCTTCTCCTACTTTCCTGAAACCCTCAATATCAAGGGGAGCGGCGTTTATATTCACTCTTCTTATTTCTCCGTGCCCTTTTTTTACACCATAAACTATCTTTGCTGTATGAGCAATATAATCTGCTGAATAATCGGGGTGTTCGCCATAAACAAGGATAAGCCTTTTCTGGCCATTATCTTCAAGAGCCTCAACTTCCTTAATTATCTCCTCATCGGTTAGTGTTTTGCGGATCGCATCCCTGTTGGAAGTCCTGAACCCGCAATACTGACAATTATTTGTGCATTTGTTACCGACATAGAGCGGAGCAAAAAGTACTATCCTGTTACCATAAACCTTTTCCTTCAGCTCGCGTGCCCCGGCCCTGATCTCCTCAAAAAGATCAGTTCCGACGGAATTTATCAGGACAGCAGTCTCTTCAAGGGTCAGGCGGTGTTTATCGAGCGATTTGGCAATCACATCCCTTACTCTTGCTTTATCAGGTTTAACACTATTTATAAGGTTCCATATCTCATCGGGATCAATGAATGGCTTCATCCGCTGATCGGGAATACTCAATTTTTCAGGAGAAAATCTCATTTAATTCAAATTATATTGCTTTGCAAATATACCTATTAAACAGGCTGGTTATCCTTGCGTTTGATGATGTTGCTGGGTGCTGGGTGCTGGTCTTCGGTCTTCCGTCTTCGGTCTTCGGGCTTCGGTCTTCGGTCTTCGGGCTTCGGTCTTCGGTCTTCGGGCTTCGGTCTTCCGTCTTAACCAGGAACCAGGAACCAGCAACCAGCACCAAGCAACCAGCAACATTTAGAATATCAGCTCCGAAATCTCCGTTCTTGATGCTTTAAGCCAGCGGGCGGAATCGGGTTGATCTGATAAATTTATGGAGCCATGTATCCTTTTATGGAAGAATATTATCGTGTCATGACCAAGCCTTATCGGATCCCCGTCCAAAATATTAAGCAGTACCTCCCTCCCACTATCCGGCGTTTCATTTATAATCACCATACCTTTTGAATCTCTGCTGTCTGTTTTTAAAGATACAGCGTAAATACCCGGAGCAGGCAGGAGCTTGCATTCTTCTGTCAGCGGGACTTTAGCGAGATTGATCTCATAAAAGTTATTCCGGTACTGATATTTTTCAGGCTTCCCCATAACTATATAATAATGATCGAGATACGCGTTTGCTTTTTGAATGAAGCCATTACCAATGGCCTGACGGATCTTTGTTGAGCTGACGGTTTCGTGCATTACTTCCTGTTCAGGAATCTCTTCAGCTTCAAAATTGTACTTTTCGCGCATTGCCCATAGCTGTTTGTAATCGCCCTCTTTGTTAAAACCAAAATGATGATTGAAACCGGCAACCACAACCCTGGCATTGAGGATTCCACACAGATAATCCCGTACAAACTGTTCACTTGTGATCTTTGAAAAGTCCCTGGTGAATTCAATAATGATGA
>DAIUKI010000335.1:0-3775 GCA_036848255.1 Bacteroidales bacterium
CGCTTTCGAGAAAAGATCTGGAGAAAGCGAATCTGAAACGGAACCCGGGGGAACAGTCGATTCATGAGTGAAAGACCGAAGACGGGAGACCGAAGACGGAAGCAAATCCATTGGAATCCAATTCTGGGGGGTAGGGGATGAAGATTGCTTCCCACGCTATGCGTGGTCGCAATGACGTTGACATAAGTCGGATCCCTTGTTAGGGGTAGGGGTGGGTAAGATGTAAAGCAGAACTATTAAGAATGATGAAATCAGAATTAAGAAATAAGAAACAGAAGCCAACAACCAGGAACCAGGAACCAGGAACCAGCAACAAGAAACAATTAACCTGGTACCTCCTTGCTTTCTTCTTTATTGTTTCTTTTGTTTATTTCTTCTTCTTTGGCAGCTATGTTTTGTTTTTCCAGGAACAGCAATCGTTGTTTCTGTATACCAGCTCCTATATTGATACCTTCCTGTTAAAGCCCGGCACTGTTCTTGACCTGTTTGGGAAGTTTTTAACACAGTTTTACATAATCAAATTAGCCGGTTCCATTATTCTGGCAACTGTTCTGACGCTTCCCGCGATCATCCTTTTACAGATCACCAAGCGCCTGATGCCCGGTTCGGTCATGTCAAATCTTTTGCTCCTGGTTCCATCCTGCCTTTTACTGATCATGCAGACCCATTATTACCACTTTATGATGTATAATCTTGGTTTCATGATAGTTCTTCTTTACTTCATGATATTGGTAATAACTGAGAAAAAGAACCTGAAATACCTTATCCTGGCCTTTTTCCCACTCTTTTTTTACATTGTGGGTGCCTATGCCCTGATCTTTATCGGACTATTCATTCTTTACTGCCTGATTTTCATAAAAGGTCCCGGAAAGTATTATTACCCGCTCGCTTTGCTTGCCCTGGTTTTAATTTCTGTTTTTATTTTCAGCAAAATCTTTCTTCTCCAAAGTGTAAAGCAACTGTTTCTGTACCCATTACCATTCATCAATGATCCCACGCATAAGGCTGGATTTTATATACTTACCGGATATCTGGTACTTTACCCTGTTATCACAAGGCTTGCCAGTCGAGGAAGGTTAAAAAAGCCATATTCCGTAATTGTCAGCATGGCACCCTCAGTTATTGTTATTTGTATAACAATTGTAATGCTAGTCTCGGGGTATAATTCACAGACTTCCAGGGTGATAAATCTCGAAAACCTGGTATTCGAAGAACAATGGGATAAGGCAATTAAGTTTCAGGAAAAGTATCCATCGGAGAATATGATCGGACAATACTTTTACAATATAGCCCTGGCTGAATCGGGTCAGCTGTGCGACAGGCTCTTTCATGGACGTCAGGATTTCGGCACAGCTTCCCTGTTTCTGCCCTGGAGCAGTGAGCATATAAACTGGGGAGCCAATTCCTTTTACGCCATCGGACTGATAAATGAAGCACAACGATGGGCTTATGAGGAGATGGTTGTCTACGGACCTCGTCCTCAGAACATGAAGCTTCTTGTAAAGTCGAGCCTGGTAAGCGGGAAGTACAGTATGACAGAAAAATATACAGGCGTTTTGAAAAACACGCTTTTCTACAGGAACTGGGCCGTACGATATGAAAAGCTGATCGGCGATTCTTTAGCCATTCAATCACAAACTGATCTTGGAAAAAAGGTAAAGATGCTGCCTCGAAGTGATTTTTTTATTTTCCTCGAATCGCCCGAACAAAATCTTCCGTTGCTTGTCGATCAAAATCCTGACAACAGGGTGGCATTTGAGTATCTGATGTCATGGCTCCTTCTAACCAAAGAAGTTGAGATGCTTGTCAACAATATTCCTCTTATGAAGAAGATGGGGTATACACGGATCCCCAATCATATTGAGGAGGCGATAATGATCTATTACAACAGCCAGGGAGTGTTCCCTGATCTCGTTGGGCTTTCGATAAGCAACGAAACCAGGCTGAGATTCGACCAGTATTTCACAACCTTTATGGCCGCCCGGCAGAATCCTGCTACCATGCAGGAGAAAATGCAGAAACAATTCAGTGATACATTCTGGTATTATTTTCATTTTAAATAATTGCCCCTAAATCCCCCTGACGCTTCGGTCAGGACAGGCCTGAAGGGGACTTTTTATTTAGTAGCTATTCATTAAACCCTTTAGGGGGAAGAGGGTATAAAAAATAAAGATTATCTTTACTTAGAAACCTGGATCCGTTTGCATGTTTAAAAAAATCATTCTTCCGGCTCTTGTATTACTTCTCTCCGCCGTTCCCTTTAAACTCCTTTCCCAGAACCAGAAGATGGATGGCTATAAAGGAATCTGGTTCAGCTCAGGCGAGTTTAAGGAATATGGTTACAGGCTTTCAGGCGGCGCAGCGACATTTGCTTCCAGGCATAAACCCATCGCAATTTACGCACCTGAGGTTAAGAAGACATTTTTTGTTTATGGGGGTACAACTAATGATGATGAGAGACATTTGCTGATAATGGCCTCCTATTTTGACCACAGGTTTCACCACGTACCCAAACCGGTAATTGTTTTTGACAAAATGGGGGTAACAGAACCAGGGGATAATGCATCTCTGTCGATTGACAATAAAGGTTATCTGTATATTTTTGTCAGCGGTTCAGGAAGAACCCGTCCCGGAATCATTTTCAAGAGCTCAGAACCCTGGTCAATCGAAAAATTTGACAGAATTCTTGAATGTGAGATGCTTGCCCCTCAGGCATGGTGGATTGAGAATTATGGATTTCTGATGATGTTTTCAAGGATAGCAAAAGGATTGGAACTTTATTTCAACTCAAGCTCTGATGGAAAAACCTGGAACGGCAGTCAGAAAATCGCCTCGATGGGCGGACATATGCAGGTTGCGGGGATAAATAATGGCAATCTTGTGACAGTATTCAATTATCATCCTGGAGGAAATCTCGATGAGCGAACAAATCTTTATCTGCTGCGGACGGGAGATATGGGAAAAACCTGGGAAACTATTGACGGCAGCGTCATCACTACACCAGTTACGGATAAGGGGAGCGAATGCCTTATAAGGGATTTTGAATCTGAAGGCAGGCTTGTTTATCTTAATGATCTGAATTTTGACAGGGACGGTAATCCGATAATCCTGGCAATTATGAGCAGGGATGTAAATCCCGGACCAGCCGGAGGGCTGAGGGAATGGATGATTATTCACTGGAAGGACCAAAAGTGGAATTTCAATAAGGTTTGCGAATCGACTCATAACTATGATATGGGATCCTTGTACATTACCGAAGAAGACTGGAGAATTATCGGCCCGACGGAGCCCGGCCCCCAGAAATATGGAGCCGGTGGTGAGATTGCTCTGTGGATCAGCCTGGATGAAGGGATCAGCTGGGATAAGGCACGGGATATAACAACAAATAGTTTAAACAATAACACCTTTGTCCGCAGACCTCAGAATGCACAGAAGGATTTTTATGCTTTCTGGACCGACGGAGATGCAGATAAGTTATCAGTATCACGGCTCTATTTTACGAATTCAAAATGCAAAAGGGTCTGGGTTCTGCCATATGAAATGGATGATGATGTGGCCAAACCCGTTAGAATGAGGTAGTGTTTAGTTAAATCTATAATGTTCCTGCTGTGGTCATTTCGGATTTCGGATTTGTGATTTCGGATTCCAGATTGTAATCGTATGTTTCTTAATCCGCAATCAAAAATCCGCAATCCGCAATAATTCGTCAATTTATAATTGACTTAACAGTATGCTCAGGGGAGGTTATAAAATTTGGCAGCATTATCATAAAGGA
>DAIUKI010000336.1:0-3765 GCA_036848255.1 Bacteroidales bacterium
GCTGTTTCGAGATTGGTAACCAGCCAGTTATAAACCTCCAGCCTGGGTTTGGTGGGTGGAGCTGCTTCAGCAGTGGCAAAATCAGTTACAAGAGGTACATTACCAAACCAGTCAATTAATCGCCAGTAAAAGAAGCCGCGAACAGTTTCCAATTCTGCAATGTAAGCATCGGCAGCAGCCTGCTCAACATCTCCGCTCTCAACGAGAGACTGGAACTGAAATATCAGCCTGTTAGCAGTATTTACCCCGCCGAAACCAAAATTCCAGCCTCCGTTAAAATGTCCATCTTCAAAGCCATAGGAATGCAGGTGGGCTCTTCTCATGACTCCTCCGTCATCCCAGTCCTGTCCCCTGGTCGGGTAAACCCCCTCATCAGTCATTAACTCATCCAGATTCAATGGATCATTTGAAGCAAAATCTGCAAATTGTGTATAAGCAGCCCCTAATGCCGAAATAAACTCTTCCTGCGATTTGAAGAAGTTTTCAGGTGTAACTGAATCGTAAAGTTCTTCATCCAGATTGGTGCACGACTGATTAAACGTGGTTACGAGCAATGCAAATATTGCAACTGCTATAAGTCTAAGATATCTTCTCATATTATTTCTTACTATTGTTTTCATGTCTTATACTTTTTCAGGATTAAAAAACAACGTTCGCACCAAAAGTTACAGCTCTGGTTCTGAACCATGTGTTCCTTCTGTCTATACCAGGGACAAGGGGATTATTGCCGCCCTCTATATCTCCGTATCTCGGGTTCGGATCCACACCTTTGTAATTGGTAAGATAGAACAGGTTGTTACCGGCAAGATATAGCCTGATCTTGCTGAACCCTGAGCTTGCAGGCATCTGGAAGCTATAACCCAGGCTCAGGTTATCAAGAGTTACAAACGAAGCATTTTCAATATGGGAGCTGTTCAGAACACCCGAAGAGTTGTTAACATAAGCGCCTGTTGTTGCATTCTTCTGGTCTTTAGCTGTCTTCGGAAGATTATACGACTTTATCATTTGAGGAACTTCATAGAATCCACGATATGAATTAAGCAGATCATGTCCGAATACTCCCCGGAGGAAAATGTTCAGATCCAGGTTTCCAAATGTAAAATTGTTGGCAAACCCAAACAGGAGTTTTGGTAATCCGTTACCGACAATCTGTCTGTCAAGAGTATTGATTGTACCGTTTTCGTCGATATCCTCAAAGATCAGATTTCCGTCTTCATCAATTTCCTTATAAACAAGGGCCAGCAACTGTCCGATCGGTTTCCCTTCCTCGGCTCTTACAAGCGGAACATCGCTTTGCCCGGGTGAACCCATGCCGTGCAGGTCTCGGATCCCATAATTCAGCTCTGCACCGTTATACTCACCCGACAGTGAAACAAGATCATTTGCAAGGTTATATGAAGGGGTCAGCGAAAGACTATATGTGAAATCACCACGCTGCACCGCATCCCATGTAAGTGACAATTCCAGACCACTGCTCCTGATCTCTCCAAGGTTCATCCATGCCCTGTTGTAAATGTTTGGTGGAACCGGTACTTCGTATTCAAAAAGCAGATCGGTAGTGGTTCTTGTATAATAGTCAAAAGAACCGTATACTTTGGAATTAAAGAATGCAAAATCAAAGCCGATATCAATTTCAGATTTCTTTTCCCATTTAAGGTCAGTATTTGCATTACTTACAGGTGAATAGCCCGGAACAAATTCCCCGTTATAAAAGAAGTTACCCTGGGGTCCCAGCCTGAGCAATGAGAGGTAGCTGTCTCCCGGCAGAGCTCCAGTCACACCATAGCTTCCACGTACTTTCAGTACGTTTATTGCATCGCTGTTAATGAATCTCGCCACATCCATTCCAGCACCTATTGACGGGAAGAGCCCCCACTTGTTAGCATCTCCGAATCGTGATGAGCCTTCATATCTGGCGCTTGCAGTCAGGAACCATGTGTCGCTTATATTCAGGTTGATAAGTCCGAAAAATGCGATAAGCTTGTTCGCGTTTTTGTAACTTTCAACTGTTCCGATTCCATTCTTAAAATCGAGACCAGCTTCAAGATTATTGTATGTAAAGGCATCTGTCAGAAAATCGCCACCTTCGGCGAATGATCCCTCATAAACAAAGTCCTGGTACGAATAGCCACCCACAGCATTAAGATTCACACCCGAGGCAATATCACCTGTCCAGCGTGCAGACGTCTCAAAAAGCTGGTTGTCCTGTACATCAATTCTTCTGTTGGCCAGACCGTTCCTGTTCCTCCCTACCCAGTAACTGTTCTTATCATAATATTGTCCTCTCAGGTAATTATTATTCTGTCTTGAGTAGAAACCGTCTATAGTAAATCCTTTGAATATCTGGTAAGTACCTTTCACTGCCATCAGAAGCAGTCTGTCCTTTCCATCATTAATATTTGCTTCAAGGATCTGAACGGGGTTATAATAATCAAAAAGTATCTGCTGGAAATATCCGTCATAGATATCATAAGCAGCATCATCGCTTCTTACAGGTGCTGTAGGGTTATATACTGAAGCATAGCGGAATGCATCTGTAAATCCGTATTTGGCAGTCCTGTCGGTTGCCCCCACATTAATATCCAGGGTAAACCTGTCATTTAATGCTTTCTGTGTGAAATTTACCCTGCCATTTAAGGTCTTGGAACCTGAGTTCAGCATTACCCCTTGTGCATCATGGTAGTTGATGGAAGCGCGGTAACTGGAACTTCCGGCTCCGCCTGAAATAGCAATATTATGCACCTGTGATATTGCCGGGTTTGTAGTCTCATCAAACCAGTCAGTATCAAAGCCGAAATCCGTTCCTGCATCCAGTTCATCGGATAATTCCCTCCATTCAGTTGCAGTCATAACATCAGTATGCTTGGCAACTGTCTCATAGGTGACATAGCCATTGTAGTCAACAACAGAGGTACCTTTTTTACCTCTCTTGGTCGTCACAATGATAACACCGCTTGAGCCCCTTGTTCCGTAGATAGCAGCAGCAGAACCATCCTTCAGAACACTCATTGATTCAATGTCATTCGGATCTACATTATCAAGAGAACCACCGAGTACGCCATCAATTACAATCAGTGGTTGTGTATTGGCTCCGATAGTACTCAAGCCCCTTAGACGTATATTGTACCCTTCATTGGGGTTACCACCAGGTTTACTGATTGACAACCCGGAAACTTTACCGATGATCAATTGTTCAGGTCTGTTTACATAACCTTTGTTGAATTCATCAGACTTTACATTGGAAATTGAACTTGTGATCTCTTTTTTCCTTTGAGTGCTATACCCTGTAACAACAATTTCGCCCAGTGCACTTAATGTCGGGGCCATTATTAAATCAATTTTAGTCTGGCTGCCGACAGTTATGTTCTGTGGGGTGTAACCAATGTAACTGAATGACAGTACGGCATTTGGACCGGGAACTGTAATTGTAAAGTTTCCACCGATATCGGTCATTGCACCGGTTGTAGTCCCCACCACTACGACATTGACCCCGATAAGTGGTCCTTCTGTTTCAGAAGTCACTGTCCCTGTGATTGTTCTTTGCTGGGCCAGGGCTAATGTGACTGTGAAGCTGAACAGGAGAAGAGACAGCAGACTTCTTCTCCATAAAAGTGCAAAATTTTGCAAAGTTGGCATAGTCGAGATTATTAGATTAGTTAATTAATTAATTGTAAAACAATATGGTAGTGCTTAAGTAAATTTGCAGGGAAACATTTTTGCAGCATGTCAGGTTCAATAGGTAGAAAGTCGTTAATCAAAAAGATT
>DAIUKI010000337.1:0-1847 GCA_036848255.1 Bacteroidales bacterium
CCTCATCCTCCTTCTCGCCTATGGCAAATGATCCGGGAATAATATGTATTAATATAAACATACAGTAGCTTTCCGGATCGACCGGGAAGCTTTTTTTTTATCAATTATCAGTGCAATGAAGAATCAGCTCAGAAGCTCCAGAACAACAACCGGACGGAACATGGCCGGAGCAAGAAGTCTCTGGCGTGCAAACGGGATGAAAGAGGATCAGTTTGGAAAACCCGTTATCGCAATCGTAAACTCTTTTTCGCAATTCGTTCCGGGACATGTTCATCTTCATCATATCGGACAGGTAATAAAGAAAGAGATTGAAAAGCTTGGACTATTTGCAGCTGAATTCAATACGATAGCCATTGATGACGGGATTGCAATGGGGCATGAAGGAATGCTTTATTCCCTGCCATCGAGGGAACTTATTGCCGACAGCGTAGAGTATGTCTGCAATGCCCATCTCGCCGATGCAATGATCTGCATAAGCAATTGCGACAAGATAACTCCGGGAATGCTTATGGCCTCGATGCGGCTTAATATTCCGACGGTTTTTGTTTCTGGCGGACCAATGGAGGCTGGTAACTACCGCAACAGGAATATCGATCTGATCGACGCAATGGTATCTGCCGCTGACAATTCAGTGAGTGATAGTGACCTTTTCGAGATGGAAATGTCGGCTTGCCCGACATGCGGATCATGCTCGGGGATGTTTACAGCAAATTCAATGAACTGTCTTGTTGAGGCGCTTGGACTTGCATTACCCGGAAACGGAACCATCCTGGCCACTCACACGAACAGGCTGAAACTTTTTGAAAAAGCTGCAAAATTGATAGTCTTGATCACAAACAAATATTACTACGATGGGGATTCCGGTGTTCTTCCGAAATCCATTGCAACAAAACAGGCATTCATGAATGCAATGTCGCTCGATATCGCCATGGGAGGATCGACCAATACCGTTCTGCATCTTCTTGCAATAGCACATGAAGCAGGCGTCGACTTTACAATGAAAGATATTGATGAGCTGTCGAAGCGGATACCGAACATCTGCAAAGTCTCTCCAAGTTCAAAATACCACATCCAGGATGTCAACAGGGCCGGGGGGATCCTTTCAATCATGGGGGAGCTTGAACGCAACAATCTGATTGACTCCTCGGCAAAACGCATTGATTATCAGTCACTCCATGAAGCAATTTCTGAATGGGACATACTTAGCGGCACATTAATACCCGAAGCCAGTGATTTCTGGCTGAGTTCGCCATCGATGCAGAAAAGTCTTGAAATGGGTTCGCAAAGCACTTATTACACCCGTTCCGACACCGACAGGAAGGACGGGTGTATCAGAAGCTTTCAGAACGCTTATAACAAGGATGGGGGTCTTGCAGTTCTCTATGGCAATATTGCCAGAAACGGTTGTATAGTAAAAACAGCCGGAATTGATCCTTCTCTCTTAAAATTCAGAGGGCCGGCAATAATCTTCGAATCGCAGGAAGAGGCGGTCGGGGGTATCCTTGCAGGAGTTGTAAAAGAAGGAAATGCAATTATAATTAGGTATGAGGGGCCCAAAGGCGGACCAGGGATGCAGGAAATGCTATATCCTACCTCCTATCTGAAATCAAAGCTTCTCGACAAGAAATGCGCCCTTATAACTGATGGGCGGTTTTCCGGGGGAACATCAGGATTATCTGTTGGTCATGCATCGCCTGAGGCCGCAGCCGGAGGTGAAATTGCTGTCCTAAGAGCGGGTGATCAGATTGAAATAGATGTCCCCGGCCGTAAAATAAATGCCCTTATATCAGATAATGAGTTTGCAGAAAGAATTAATGAAGAACGACTAAAAGGGGATAATGCCTTTA
>DAIUKI010000337.1:1947-3750 GCA_036848255.1 Bacteroidales bacterium
ATAAAAGTGATTTTATGAAGACTGAAAAGGAAACGAAAAAGGTTAAGGAAAAGACAAACGGGTTTGAGACAATCACAGGAGCTGAAGCCCTTCTACGGTGCCTGGTCGAGGAGGGGGTGGATACGATCTTCGGCTACCCTGGAGGTGCAATAATGCCGGTCTACGACAGGCTGCTCGATTATGAAGATAAGCTCAGGCATATACTAACCCGGCATGAACAGGGTGCGGCCCATGCAGCCCAGGCTTATGCAATGGTTACCGGGAAACCCGGTGTATGCTTTGCAACTTCAGGACCGGGTGCTACAAACCTTATCACGGGTATAGCAAATGCATATCTCGATTCGGTACCTGTTGTATTCATAACGGCACAGGTGGTTTCGAACCTGATCGGGACCGATGCCTTTCAGGAAACAGATATTCTAGGTGTTTCGATGCCTGTGGTAAAGTGGAATGCCCAGGTGAAAAAATCGGAGGATATACCAGAAACAATTGCCAAAGCTTTTTACATTGCCAGAACCGGACGTCCGGGACCGGTCCTGGTAGATATCACAAAAGATGCCCAGTATGAGAAGCTGAACTTCAGTTATAAAAAATGCAATTACATAAGGAGCTATAATCCAAAAATTCCACTTCATACCAGGGCAATCGAATCCGCTGCAATAATGATCAATCATGCCGAAAAGCCTTTGATCCTTGCCGGTCACGGGGTTCTTCTCTCCGGTGCCGAGAATGAGCTTTTAAACTTTTCAGAGAAGACAGGGATACCTGTTGCACTGACTCTTCTTGGACTTTCTGCTTTTCCCTCAAATCATCGTCTCTATGCCGGATATCTTGGGATGCACGGGAACTATGCTCCTAATCTGCTTACAAATGAGGCTGATCTGATAATTGCCATCGGTATGCGATTCGACGACAGGGTGACCGGGAATCTGAAGAAATACGCGAAGAATGCGAGGATTATTCATATCGAGATCGATGATGCTGAGATTAACAAAAATGTGATAGTGGATCTTGAAATAAACAATGATGCCAGGGAAGTTCTTACATATCTGATCCCTCTTGTACAGAAAAGAAGTTATGAGAAATGGATCAGGGAGTTCAGGATCTGCGATAAGGCTGAATACGAAAAAGTTATCAAGCCCGAAACAAAACCTGAAAAGGGTAAGATAAAGATGGGAGAAGTTGTTAGGCTGGTTTCTGAACTTACAAAGGGCGATGCGATTATTGTGACTGATGTTGGCCAGAACCAGATGACTGTGGCACGCTATTACAGCTTTTCAAATCCCAACAGCCTTGTGACTTCCGGTGGAATGGGTACAATGGGATTCGGGCTTCCTGCTTCAATTGGTTCAGGTATCGCAAGGCCCGACAAGAAGGTGGTTGCTTTCCTTGGCGATGGCGGTTTCCAGATGACGATGCAGGAACTCGGTACAATTCTCCAATACAGGGTCGCGGTTAAAATTATAATTCTGAATAACGGATTTCTTGGCATGGTAAGACAATGGCAGGCTATGTTCTACTCGAAAAGGTATGCTTCTACAGAGCTTGTGAATCCCGATTTTGTAACAATAGCGAAGGGATACGACATCCCGGCGAAAATTGTAACGGAAAGAGCGGAGCTTAAGGATTCGCTGATTGAGATGCTTGAAACCGACGGCCCCTACCTTCTTGACATTAAAATCGACAGGGAGGCAAATGTTCTGCCAATGATTGAACCGGGGGCTTCGGTATCGGAAGTGACGTTGACTTATAAATAAAGGAGATACCCCCCCATCCCCCCTGAAAGGGGAGCTAATTCTGAAA
>DAIUKI010000338.1:0-1176 GCA_036848255.1 Bacteroidales bacterium
TCAGTTTTGCCTGTTTTAAACGTTCCTCATTAATAAAATGCAAAGGTATCTTCGCCTTGAATCTGCCGTAAAGTTCCAGTTCATCCGGAGGAATGCCCAGTAACTCCGCAATTTCTGCAACCGGCCTGATTTTGGCTTCCTGGGCTATTTCAATGTCCTGCTTCATAATGAGAGTATTTTATAATTGCCTGAAAGATAACAAACTTTCTCTTTACCCCAAAGTTGCCTTAACCTCTCACTAACAGATGAATTTTTTTTGCACCTTTTAAGATTTTGTACTATCTTGAAAGTCCATTTAAAACTTAAAACCTGGAGGCTATGGAAAAAGAAATACAAAACCTTTACAACGATTATAAAAGCGGACGTCACGACCGGCGTATGTTTTTGAAAAAACTTGCTTTAATAACGGGAAGCAGCGCTGCCGCTATGGCTCTGTTCCCAGTCATAGAAGGAAATGAATCTAAAGCAGCTGCCCTTTCCCAAGAGGAACCTGCTCTTGTTACTGAATTCATAAAATATCCAGCTGAAACAGGTGAAATGAGGGCATTCCTTGCAAGACCAAAAAAAGGAAAGAAATTTCCGGCCGTAATCGTGATTCATGAAAACAGGGGACTCGTCCCACATATTCAGGACGTAACACGAAGGATGGCTAATGAAGGATTTCTGGCAATAGCCCCGGATGCACTTTCACCGCTTGGAGGAACTCCTGAAGATGTCAGTAATGTTGGTGCAATGTTCAAACAGCTGAACAGCGAACAGACAACAAAGAACTTCGTTGCTGCGGTTAAATATCTTAAGACGCATCCGCTTTCAAACGGTAAAGTAGGATGTACCGGGTTCTGCTGGGGAGGTGCAATGACGAACCAGGTGGCTGTCAATGCTCCTGACCTGAATGCTGCAGTTCCATATTACGGCAGACAGCCTGTGGCAGAAGATGTGGAGAAAATAAAGGCTCCTGTTATGGCTCACTATGCCGGAAATGATGCAGGGATAAATGCAGGGATACCCGCTTTTGAAGAGGCATTGAAGAAATACAACAAAGAGTATCAGATATTCATGTATGAAGGGGCTTCTCATGCCTTCAACAACGACTCCAATACCGAACGGTATAATGAACAGGCCGCAAAACTGGCCTGGGGGAGGACAGTGGGATTCTTTAAGGAAAAATTGAAATAA
>DAIUKI010000338.1:1276-3738 GCA_036848255.1 Bacteroidales bacterium
CGCAAAACTGGCCTGGGGGAGGACAGTGGGATTCTTTAAGGAAAAATTGAAATAAAAACGCCTTATTCACCCCTAAATCCCCCAAGGGGGACTTTTAAAACCTTCCTATACTTATAGCCCCCCTTGGGGGGTTGGGGGTAAATCTAACTGGAAGGTCGCTATTTCATGCTATCAGGATTTCCCGAAACGGCAGCTATTGCTTCCACAAAAGGTCTGCAATGGTTGAAAAATGCTTTATATCCACTGCACAGGTAATTTAATCCGGATTCCCCATCCGGAGCGGTGATGAACCTGTTTTTCGGACACTCCCCGTTGCACATCGATCTGACCTCGCATTCGATGCAATAACGTGGCAGAGATCGCGATTTATTTCTACCGAACTCCTTTTGCCTGTCACTGTCGAGAAAAGCGGCAACTGAACCTTTCGTGATATTCCCGATGAAATTATCCCTGTTTACAAAATGATCGCAGGAATAAAAGTCCCCATTCCGCTCAACCACCGGGACCCCTCCGCAGTTCTCCCTGAAAATGCATAAAGTATGCTCCTGGTTAAAAGCCGTTCTGGCTGCCTCTTCAAATATCTGGATCTTTATACTGCCTATATCCCTTTCAACCCATTCATCGAAGACTGAAATAAGAAACCGGCCAAACTCCTGTGAGGGAACCGAGGCACGGCTCACACCTGATTTCGTTCCCTGACGTTTTTCAACAAGCGGCAGGAAAGTAATGTATTTTGCTCCCAGTTCTTTGAAGAAATTATAAATCACAAGAGGAAATCTGACATTATGAGAATTCACGACACAAAGTATCTCGCTCCTGATCCTGCTTCTCTGAAGAATATCATATCCTCTTAAAACCTTTGATAGTGTAGGTTCTCCATCAGGTGCAACCCGGAACTGGTTATGAAGATCCCCCGGACCGTCAATGCTAATCCCGACAACAAATTTTTCCTCTGCAAGGAAAGATGCCCAGTTCCAGTCGATAAGGGTCCCGTTTGTCTGCACACCGTTTAAAATTGTCCGACCTGAGGGCTTATGCTTTTTTTGAATTGAGACAGCTTTTTTAAAGAATTCAATACCGGCCATCAGAGGTTCGCCACCGTGCCATGAAAAAAAAATGGTTTCTTCGGTAGTGGCTTCAATGTGCTGGATAATATACTTTTCGAGTATATCATCATTCATTATATGGGATTCTTCCCCTGAGTAAAGAGATTTCTTATCAAGATAATAACAGTATTTGCATCTGAGATTGCACAGAGCCCCAACTGGTTTTGCGAATATCTGAAATTCACGGTTTACTTTTTCCATTTTACAGGAGGTTTAATGTTTTGATTTTTACTTTGTGTCCCTTTGTGATCCCGAGTACTTTGGATTGAGTCCTTCGTGGTTAATTTCTCTTTTTTTACCAAAAAGGACACTAAGGTTGCACTAAGGTCACTAAGAATCAACCATCCCACAATATTACGTTTTTTGGGCCTTCTTTCGGAATACTCATCCTTATCCTCAGGTCAACCGGATAGTAGTTGTTCACCCTGTTGCCTATATTATTGCAGAATCCCAGGTTTATTGACTTATATGATACTATGAACCACCCCTTTGGAATATTCCCAAATGCGATATTGTCTCTCCTCAGGTAGGCAATAGCCTGACCATGATCAAGTTCGGCTTTAAGGAAGAAATCATTTCTGATTCCGGTCGACAGAGCAAGTTCATGGGCCGGAACATAACCGTTCTTTTTAAGAGTACAGATTTTTGTCCCTGGGCTGATGATCTTCAGCTTCTGCCTTAAAAATTGGAATTCGTGTGGTTTCCCTGCATGACGGTGAATCTCATCTCCGTACCTAATAATGCTCTTCGGATTAAAAGATGTCAGAGTACTTGCAATTTCAATATCGGATTTTTCAGGCCCGGCTATTTTTCCCCTTCTTTTTCCTTGCATTATTTTACCGGAATTGCTTATTTTCCTGATCACTGATACAAACAATCCCTCACCCTTTATTCTGCCGGGATAAAATCCATATCCATTTATCCCCTGAAAATCAATTTTGGTTATTCCTGAAAAATCAGATAAATCAAGCTCCAGGGATTCAGCCTGATGACTTGATACCAGCCATTTTATGTTCTCCTCATTTTCTCCCGGGTTGAAGGTGCAGGTTATGAAGATCAGAATTCCATTCTCATTCAGAGCCGGCCAGACATCAGCAAGTATCCTTTTTTGCCGTTCGGAACAGTGAAATGTATTTTCCTCTGACCATTCATTTATTGCAACAGGATCCCTGAACATCCCCTCACCCGAACAGGGTGCGTCGACAAGAATTACATCAAAGAAACCCTGCAATCCCGTAAAGACGGAAGGATCATTCTGGGATACAATTGTATTTCCGGCTCCCCATTTGGCAATGTTTTCCGCAAGGATCGACGCCCTTGACCTTATTACCTCGTTTGATACAAGCAATCCTCCAG
>DAIUKI010000339.1:0-3737 GCA_036848255.1 Bacteroidales bacterium
CCGCAATTACAGAAAAGAAACCAGCGCCTGAAATTATAAGGGCTGCCAGGACTGCTGCCGCAGTGTCTGAAAAATATGGAAATGCGACAAGTAAGGGAAACGCAGAGAAATTACTGGTTCAGGGTTATTACAATATGGGCACCGGATTTTTCACACAAAAAGATTATGACAATGCCCTTAAGGCATTTGATTCACTTC
This sequence comes from Bacteroidales bacterium, assembly GCA_036848255.1. GTDB lineage: Bacteria > Bacteroidota > Bacteroidia > Bacteroidales > VadinHA17 > LD21. The sequence continues at coordinate 199 of DAIUKI010000339.1, forward strand.
TGGTTATCAATCCGGATTACACTGCTGCAATTTACAACAAGGCTTTAATATTCAGAAGCCAGAATAATGCCGCCTCCTTTGAAGAGACAATTGATTCATTTCTTGGAAAACTTGATACACTTAAAGAAGCTGAAAAAGTAAAGCAGGCCTCAACTCTGGGGCGTGAATATTTCAGGGCTGCCGGATCGCAGGCAAACCAGGCCAATAATCTTGATGAAGCACTCGGCCTGCTTAATAAGGCTGCAAAATACGGCAACGACAAGGATCTTTTCTACTATTTTGCCGATGTGTATAATAAACAGAAGAATTTCGACAAAGGGGCAGAATCTGCACAAAAGGGCCTCGCGCTTGAAACCGGCGCCGCTGAAGCCAAAGCAAAATTCTATTTCCAGCTTGGCCTTGCTCAGGCAGGAAAGGGGCAAACCGCAAATGCATGCGCTTCATTCAAGAATGCCATGTTCGGACCATTTACAGAACCCTCAAAAGCAGAAAGGACTAACCTTAAGTGCCAATAATTGACAGCCTTGCACCGACTTTTCAGATGATTATTGCTTTTTATAGCTCAGTCCTTCATCAAATTTGAAGAGGGCGTAGCCATCGCCTTCGAGATATCCAGGAACATCCTCTTTCTGATTTTCAACGGCTGAATCGGAGACAGGGGTTACAAACGGCATTTTCCCGGTTGGATTGAACCTGCCCGTAACTATATCTAGAAGAGCCTCGGCTGATGTCCCGAATGTTGCCAGGATACCTTTTATGTTTGCTTTCGTTTTGTCGTTGTAAACCTCGTCGATGACCCAGGGATTAGTGTAATTTATTACCAGGATGGTCGGTTTGCGGGCAGATAACTTATTCACATAGCCCACATCGATGGAACTTTTTGATAACGAGATCGAAATCGGAGATCCTGTTGAACCAAACAGTGCATTTCCTGTCGGGATGAGCCACAAAATAACCAGGTCGGCTTCTGCAGGGTTTTTTACAAATTCAACCGGATATTTATCATCGCCTGGCGTAATGATATTTGGCTGAACGGATCCGGCAGGGCCTGTATTTCTCTGAAGCGATTCAAAATAGATCTTTGTTCCAGGTTTGACAGGCAATGCATCAGCCTCATTTCTAAGAAGGACTATCGATTTACGCAAAGCGAGATCAGCCTTCTCCTTGAACTTCTCATTATTTACCGTTTTTTCAGCTGCCTCAGGGTCCACGTAGGGGTTTTCAAAAAGGCCAAGGTCAAATTTCTCCTTAAGCAGCAGCAGAACCGAATTATCGATTAAACCAATGTCAACCATATTGGTTTTCACAACCTCCAAAAGCTCAGCGGGATCTGAAATCCCGGAAAAAATGTTCACACCTGCCTCAAGTGCTTTCTTATATCGCTCGAGTATGGAAAGATTTTCAACGCCCCATATCATGTTATGGATCGGTCCGGTATCGGAATTAATTATCCCTTTGAATCCCATTTGTGTTCTAAGCAGGTCATTTAAAATGCCTTTATTGAATGCAAATCCCACCTCTTCATACTCTGTTCCTGACGGCAGGGAATAATAAGGCATGATAGCGGAAGTGCCTGCATCAATTGCAGCCTTGAAAGGAATAAGATTATTTTTGAACATACCTCCCGGATAGATCTCTTTCTTCCCCCAGTCGAAATGTGAATCCTGGCCTTTCTCGCCTGACCCTCCGCCAGGAAAATGTTTTATTGTAAGAGCCACTGAAGAGGGACTTATTTTTTCTCCCTGGAAGCCAAGGACTATCTCCCTAATCATTTTAGCCACCCATTCGGCATCTTCTCCAAAGGTCCCGTTAATTCTCGACCATCTTGGTTCTGTCGCCAGGTCGGCCATATACATATATCCCTTTCTGAGTCCCACGGCTGTCCATTCCTGCCGTGCGATATCAGCAAATTCCCATGTCAGTGGCAGATCGCGCATTGCGGATAAGCCAAGTTCTCCCGGCCATATTGAAAAAACAGTTGTGCCGACGCTTATCCCGACAGCTGCATTTGTGGTGATATGGTTACGGGGATTGGATGAAATAATTGCAGGGATCCCAAGCGGCTCGCTCTCGCATAGAGCCTGAAGCTTGTTTGCCCATTCAGCTGTGATCCTTGCGCTCTCGCTTGCCCTGAGAATGAAATGACGGTTATGAAATTCTTTAACCATTTTTGAAGTGCCTGCCGGACCACCCATATTTGAAAAACGCCGCATATTTCTTGCCTGTGCAGCTCCTCCGGCTGTATCCGCTGCACCCTGCATGTTCCTGCCGGGAGCGCCTTCGCGCTGTCTGTTTCGGTCGGGGTTGGCTCCACCCAGATTTGATGAAGTTCCGCCCTCATCAAGGTCACTTGCAGTCAGTTTGCCTTCAGAACTCCCTGCCCTCCCCGATCCAACCATATTAAGTGAATTGATAAGCATAAACCCGGCCTTTTCCTCCAGCGACATTTGAGAAAGAAGGTCCTTACTTCTTTCATCAGATGATAACCGCCAGTCTTCATATTTATCGAGACTGCCGTTTTTATTGAGGTCCTTGAATTTTAAACCGCGTTTCTCAATTAAACCAACTGATCGTGTGCCAAGTACCGGTTGAGGTTTTTCATCTTTACCTGAGGAACAGGAGGTTATCCCGACCATCAGCATCAGGGAGAAAGCAAGAATTGAGTTTAGTCTTTTCATGAATGGTGCGATTTATATTTAATAATTTAGGTGCGATTGAGATCTAACCTTTTTTTTAAAAATAGGCAAAATTTAAAACATTTCTCAGAATTGGAGATAATTACACAATGAATTTTCAGGATTCCAAACAATCCGGAAGCAGGTTCACCCCCGATTTTTACAGTTTCATACTCATTTATAACCACAATTGGTACAGGCAGTTTATTTTTGCGAAAAACAACAGATTATGAAAAGACTTAAATTCGTAAGCTTAGTCGTCTGCCTCCTGATTGGCGGAGTTTTTCTCTCAGGACAACTTTCTGCACAGGATCTTAAAAATAATCCGGCACTTGATGCAAAGGTGAAGAAATTCCTTGAGGAGCATGCAGGACAATGGCGCGATCTCAATATCTCATCAGCTGACGGTCAGGTGTTGCACGATATAATAATCAAGGGCAATTATAAAAACGCTCTTGAAATAGGAACATCCACCGGACATTCAGGCATCTGGATTGCATGGGCGCTCAGCAAGACAGGAGGCAGGCTGATCACAGTCGATATTGATGCAGAAAGACATAAAGAGGCGCTTCAGAACTTTAAGGAAGCCGGACTTTCAGAATACATCGATGCACGTCTCACCGATGCACATGAGCTTGTAAAACAGCTCAAAGGTCCGTTTGATTTTGTTTTCAGCGATGCTGATAAAGACTGGTATAAGAATTATTTCATTGCAATTGATCCAAAGCTGAAAGTCGGCGGATGCTATACCACTCATAATATTTCCGACAGGAGCATGGGCGGATATGGCCGCGGAGGAAACGGAGGTTCAGGGGATTACCTTGAATACGTAAGGAGTTTAAAAAACTATGAAACCACTTTAAA
>DAIUKI010000340.1:0-3725 GCA_036848255.1 Bacteroidales bacterium
CCATACATAAGAATTAACACGACAGCTTTTGCAGCCGCTGGCGCCCTTTCAAATAATTTAATTCTTAAACCCGATCCTGCTGCCAGGCCAGCCATGAGACCGGCAATTATCAGTCCGGTTACCTGGTACATATTGCCAATTGAAACCTGAAGCATCAGAAGCAGGATTATTTCATATCCGGCAAGGGCAAAAGCGCTGAAATACATGATGGAGTTATTTGATTTTAAGCTTCTTATCGAAACTGCGAATAGCAGTGTCAGGAGAACTATTCCGGGTATCTTCTCATTCAGATTCTTGCTGAGACTGAAGGATTGATAGTAAAAACATGCGATCGGAAAAGCTGACCTGTTATTTTTTATCCTGCTGTCCATAAGTGAAGCAACTTCATCGGATTTTAATGCTGTCAGATCATCTGACAGATAGTCGGGACCGACATACAGATTGATAAGATTTTTCCGGACCGCAAGTTCTGAGAATGCTGTTGAAACTTCTTTATCAGAAGAAATAAAATAAAGCTTGTTGCCGCTCACAGGCACGACATTTTTAAAAACGGCTTTCAGGCTGTTAAAAACTGAAGAATAGAGCCGGATTGACTCCTTGTTGAAATAGTTCGGATTTATTCCCGGCGAGCAGGAGAAAACTCCACCGTGATTCATTTTGCTCCTGACTTCGATAAAGAATTCAAGAGTGTAGTATCTGTTCAAAAGGAGCGAGGAGGGTGGAGGAAGGAGCATAATGACTGCATCAAACTTCGCTTCAGTCTTTCTTATAAAGCTTAAGGCGTCATCATTTGCGATATCCAAAACTGCTGATGCCTCAGGTTTCACAGGCGTTCCCATATGCGAAAGCACAGGATCGCGCTCCGCATATACCACACTCCTGACGTTATATTTGATTAACTCCTTCATCCTTGAATCAACAGGACCGGATATGAGGAGTACATTTCCCGGATTATCGGTCTGAAGCATCCCATAGTGAATATCTTCTTCGCTCTCAACTGCATCGTTGTTATAGGCAATCAGTCTCTGATTGTAATAGATACTCTTCTCATTTCGGTATTCACCAATTGTCACATTTCCATAAGGTGTGTCGGAAGTTTCCGTTACGTTAATTCCCCTGAGCAGCAACTGCCTTATAATTATGTCGGGTGAGAAAAGTATCAGAAGACATGAAATTACCAGCACGGCGCTTTTGAATGATAGCTTCTGATTTTTATTTTCAATGAAGAATGTAAGGACCGTATACGCTGTTCCCAGGGTGACAATAAGCAGCAGACTCTGATATGTATTTAATACTCCTGCGCTTAGTAATGATATTATGATACCTGCGGCTATTCCTCCTGCCGTTTCCACTGAGAATGATTTTCCCGGAACAAAATTTCTGTCCCGACCTGCCGAGACAAGTTTTATAAAGGTGAATCCCGAAATCAGGCAGAAGGGGAGAAGTACAAGGAAAGTGAAAACCATACCTGCAAGAAAAGAGGGGGTTTCTCCCGGTTCCAGGAAAAGCCCCGACAGCAGCAGCATGAGAGCAATAGAAAGGACAGGTGTTATTGAAAAGATCAGGTTGATTTTCCGGATATCAGTCACTGGTGACATCTGCGCCAGACCTGATCCTGCCGCTGAACCGATGAGCCATGAACCCAGAAAGACACCTGAAATAAGCTCATAGCCACCGGTAATGTTCATCACCTCTCTTAATAAAAGAAGTTGGACCGACGTACTTATAAAGCCGACAACAAAGAGATTTACGGAAATATCCCAACCTGATCCGGTTGTTTTATTTACTTCAACGTAAACAGGTGGTTCCTCTTTAGCCGGTCTTCCTTTGAAGTAGGAAAAATGCCTGAAGAAATGAAGAAAGCCTGTCACCGTCATCCCGATACCCATCTCCACATGCCATCTGAGGATTGTTTTTATAACCGGGATATTCCATTTGTAAGTGATCTGGAGAGCAAGAAAAACACCAGCAAGGGCTGTCAGGGAAAATGTTGCTGCAAGGATGAAATTCCAGAGTTTTAAGTGGGATTGGCGGGGAAAAATATTGACGCGGCATAAAATGTAACTTATGAAATAGAGGCCAATTGTTGCTGTTCCTATGCCTATAACATTATACATAGTTACTTTTTCGTTTCTTCAAGCACGATGCCTTCATATATGGAAATTTCAGCATCTTTCCAGCCATCCCAGCCAATTCCTGCCTTATCGCGTGAAGTATAGCCAAGAAATTGTTCCACACTCCAGTTATTTTCAGTTGCTACCTGGGGCAGCATTGTTCCTGAGCGGTAATCTTTTTTGATATATATGCCATGCCTGCCCAGAATGATCTCCTTTATATTACTGATCTTTTTCATCGGACCAAGAACTGTTATCTCGATATCTGTCTTTGCCAGTTCTTCTTTTGTAAGAGGGGAGAACCGCGGGTCATCAAAAGCGGAGGAGCCTGACGATTCAATAACCACCTTATAAAGAGGATCGGATGAGACAAACCTTCCTATGCATCCTCTGAGTGAACCATTGATCTTTAATGTCACAAAAGCTCCGAGAGGTTCCCTGAAAACTGGTGGAAGGATCGCAGCATTTACTGTGACCTTTTTATTGTTATATAGCAGGGATTTTATGTTGTCGCGGGCAATTGATATCAGCTGTTCCTTTTCCATTTCGGTAAAGGTTATCTCATCCGCAAGGTTCTTTGAGGCACTGCTTCCGGAATTCTTCCCGAACAGTGCAATTGCATTGTATCCAACCACTTCGTCCTTACTGCCGTAGCGCGAATCTCCTGAATTGCAGTAATCGATCTTTTTAAATTCAAGGTTGTTGTTGCCTTCAGCAAGGTAAAGGAGAAGCAGTCCCGATGTCCATCCGCACATGCTGGTAGCCAGACCCGGATGATTTGCGCGGGAGTTCTTCTCAAGCACACCCAGGAATTCTTCCGGATCGCCCGAAACTATTGCAGCGGATGTGGCATTGTCAACTTCATTTGCTGCTTTGTACGAAGGGTAGTGTGAAAAATCGCTGCTTATTACGAAAAGATTCTCCGGAGTGAACCAGGGCTTGAGTATCCCGGCTATCTTTCTGATGTTATTCGCATTATTTGTTGCGATAATTATCGGAACAATTGGAGGGTTATTCCTGAAATAGTACTGGATTAAAGGCAGCTGAACCTCAAGGCTGTGTTCCTGGAAATGTGCATTGACGGGAAAGCTGAAAAGTTTTTCAGCTTTAAGGGCATTCCCAATTTCCTTGTTTACTGTTACTTTACCGAGCGGGGTCACAAAATCACCAGTGTTGTAGACTGAAGCTCCCTCAAAGGCCATAACATGGCTTGACCCGATGATAAAGATATTCTTGTATGAAATATTCCTGTCGATTGCAGAAAAAGCAGAAGCTGCAACCTTTCCGGAAAAAACATAGCCTGCATGGGGACTAATCACGGCTCTTACCATTCCTGTTCCTGGAGAAGTCTTTACACACGATTCAAAAAGTGCTGAGATGTCGTTCTTCAGTGTTTCCTTATCGGCTGAATAGAATCTGCCGGCAGCCACAGGCTGCCTGTCTGATGACCTGGTTTGGGAAAATGTCTCCATAACGATAAAAATTGTTAGCAACACAAAACATACCCGGCGCATGGCGTAATGCAATTAATTTACCGTAATAAAGTTATGGCAAAAAAACAAGAAAACTGAGAAGGGGGGAGGATAATTAAACGGAGGGGCCTAAATAAAT
>DAIUKI010000341.1:0-3724 GCA_036848255.1 Bacteroidales bacterium
AACATGCATCAATTGCTGAACGGACAGGGAATGTCGCATTATCGCCTCTGTTCCCCGTGGCCCCGAAATCCCGGATATTGAAAATATTATTGCCGGCCTTTTCCGGAGGTTCAACCGGCGGAGCTGCAAATGAGCCCAAAAATCCGGCGCCAATCAGAGCAGTTCCGCTCTTCACCAGTGAACGGCGGTCAATTATCCCGTTCCTTTCTGTGTCATTATTCATTTCTGATTCTTTTTTAAGCATCACCGGAGAAATATAGCAAATTCCTGTCAGATAATCTGATGCTTTCAACTGATATCTTAGCCAGCAAGCTTACTGCAACTTTTATCCGCTGCCTGCTAAAAGATCCTTTAAATTAAAAGGATCCTTCAGGATCCGCATATATATAGAAAACTGGCAATTAATTAATCGTCCCGTCCCGTAGGGGACGGAATAAAGGGTTTAAAAACATTCCTATAAATATCATGTGTCTATAGCACATACAATATATTTTTTCCATACCTATACTACAAATAGTCCCGGGCAGATCGTCTGTAATAAACTTTTGCTACCTTTAATCTCATAGTTTAAAACTTAACTTGTTATGAAATACTTCCTTAGCTTTCTTAAAATCTGCACCATAGCTGCTTTTGTTGTTTCAATAACGGCATGTTCAGGAAAAACCGGCCAGGAGCCGCAGCCACTCCTTGGATCAAGATCTGTAACAACAATTGAGAAAAAGGATCTGAAATTCAGGGATCTCAACAAAAATGGAGAACTGGATAAATATGAGGACTGGCGTCTTTCCGATGATGAAAGAATAGCCGACCTGATAAGCAGGATGACACTCGAGGAGAAGGTCGGCATGATGTTCCATCCAAATATTGCAGTTCCTGCTGATGGTAATGTAAAATACGATTTAAGCGATGAGGAAAAAGCTGCTCTGGCAAATGCCGCTAATGAAAATTATACCGGACCTGTCGGTCCGGGTGGTCAGGTACCTGCCGGAGGCGGAATGGGTATGGGACAGATGCGACGCATTGCCACTGCAAAATCTTTCATTGAGGAAAAGAATTTCCGGAACATCCTTAATAACGGCGTTGCTCCGGTCAGGGAATTTGCTGTCTGGTCGAACAAAATGCAGGAGATTGCTGAAGCTACCCGGCTTGGCATACCTATAATGTTCTCGACCGATCCCAGGCATGGTGCAACACTTGGAGCACATGTAAGCGGGAAGCAATATTTTTCGCAGTGGCCGAGCAAAGAGGGTCAGGTAGGGATAACCTCTGCAAGGGATACAGCGATTGTGAGGAAGTTCGGCGAAGTTGTGGCTGAGGAATATCGTGCCGTGGGATTACATATGATCCTTGGCCCTCAGATCGATGTTATGACCGAGCCCAGGTGGAGCCGCAACATGGGATGCTTCTCAGAGGATGCAGACCTTACAACAGAAATGCTTGCCTCTTTTATGGATGGAGCCCAGGGCAACAATGTCGGTCCTGAAAAAATCCTCGTTCATCTGAAACACTGGCCGGGTGCAGGTCCGCATAAAGGCGGAACCGGTCAATGGCTGGCATATCCCGGCAATAATTTTGATTATCATCTGATCCCATGGAAGAAAGGGATAGAAAAGGGAGCCCTTGCCGCGATGGGATATTACAGCGGGACAGATTATGATTCTCTGAATGTAAATTATTCATACCACGTTTCGACTGAAATTTTATATGATCAGCTTGGCTTTAAAGGCGCAATATGCACCGACTGGGGAGTGGTGAGCCGGGGACCACTGAAGCCAAGCCTGCAGGGGAAAACGAACCTTAAGGATAATATGGAAATGATAATTAATGCAGGTGTTGACCAGATGGGTAATGAAACAAACAACGAGCTGGTAATGGAGCTTGTCAAGGAAGGAAAGGTGACAGAAGAAAGGATAAACCAGGCAGCCCGGCGAATCCTTCAGTGGCATTTTAAACTCGGACTCTTCGAAAATCCTTATGTCGACCCGGAAGCAGCAGTAACAACGGTACAGAGCGAAAAGAACCAGAAGCTGGGCTACCAGGCACAGCTCGAATCAATAGTCCTCCTTGTCAACGACGGGGTTCTCCCGGTAAAGGAAAACAGTAAGATTTATGTTGAAGGCATCGAAAAAGAGAGTGCTTCCAAATATGCAACACTTGTTGAAAACCCTAAAGATGCTGATCTTATTCTTGTCAGAACAGCCACAGAAGAGGAAAGAAGCTTCGGGGGTTTCGGAGGAATGCAGGCCCCCGGAAATACTCCCGGAAATGCGCGTAATGCGCGGAGACCACAATCCAATCCACAGCAGGCAATGGCTGGAACGAATCCATTTGCACCAAGAGAGATTAACATCGAAATCCCGAAAAGCAAATGGGATAATATAAAGGCACTTGCAAAAACAGGTAAGCCGGTGGTTGTTGCTTTCAACCCGACAGGTTCAAGCTGTGTATTGCCGGCTGATCTTAAGGAAGTGACGAAGGGTACTATCATGATCTTCGACGCGCTTGATAATGCCCTGCTTGATGTGGTTTTTGGCAGGTTCAATCCCGTAGGGAAACTTGCATTTGAAATACCATCATCAATGGAGGCGGTAAAAAAACAGCTTGAGGATTTACCGTACGATTCCGAAAATCCTGCCTTCGAATTCGGGTACGGTCTCTCATACGACAAATGAAAAATCTTATTTCACTGATCTGCCTGTTTTCTCTGTCACTAATCTCTTTCTCGCAGACAACAGTCTCAGGAAGAGTCTTATCTCAGGATGGCAGGGAACCGCTGATAAGCTCCACAATCTCGGTCCTTAAAGCCGGTACGGCAGAACTTGTCACAGGCACTTTAACAAATGAACAGGGAAGATTTTCTGTTTCAAACTTGCCAGCGGGTGAATATGATTTTGTATTCTCCAATATAGGGTACGAATCAGTGAAGCAAAAGGTGCTTGCAGGATCTTTAAACAGAGTGCTCGACCTGGGGAATATCTTTTTGAAACTCTCCGACATGGAATTAGGTGAAGTCAAAATTGTCGGACAGAAGCAGGCTGTATCATCTTCGCTCGATAAGAAAGTCTATTCAGCAGATAGTTTCGTTTCAGGTTCGGCCGGATCGGCTCTTGATATAATTAAAACACTTCCGGGTGTTGTGATAGATCAGGAGAGCCGGATCATCTTAAGGGGCAGCGACAAGGTAGCAATACTTGTCGACGGCAAACAATCGAGCCTTACCGGATTCGGCAGCCAGAAAGGACTTGAGAATATCCCCGCATCGCAGATAGAAAGCATTGAAGTGATAAGCAGCCCGTCGGCAAAATATGATGCCTCAGGTATGGCAGGGATCGTAAATATCAGATTCAAAAAATCGGTGAAAAAAGGTATCAGCGGAGATATCGGACTTGCCCCCGGGATCGGGATGATCACAAAAAGAAAAGCCGACCTGCCGACAGGAATGTCAAGCTATAAAAATAACCTGAAACTTACTCCCTCAGTGAACCTGAACTACAAAACAGAAAAACTTAACCTGTACTGGCAATCGTACCTGGTTCATCAGAGGAGGCTTCCAAACAACGAATTCACGACGCGTTTTTATGATAACAATGATATGGTGGAAAGCCAGGTGGCAGAGAACCGGTCGCAAAACCGCTACAACCTGAAGCTCGGACTCGACTGGAACCCTTCCCTTGATCAGACAATAACCATATTCGGGCTTTATGATTATGAGTGGCATATCGAT
>DAIUKI010000342.1:0-3723 GCA_036848255.1 Bacteroidales bacterium
CCGGGATCCACCCCGTTGAATATGGACTGGATCTTATTGACGTTATTGGAAGGATCGTAAATGTATGAGGGATTGATATACCAGAAATCCTTTCCGTTCCGTAATACGTTCTCTCCGGAGAGCCCCATCGACTCGGAGGATGTTTCCTGCATGGTATAACCGGCAACAATATCAAGAGCATGTATTTCTTTGAATGTTTTTTTGAATGCAAGAGTGTTTTCCCAGAGCCAGGTAAGATTTTCAGAATTTCCCTTAAAGATATCACTCAGGACATTTTGCTGCTGGGAAGCTGTCCCGTCAGGATTATAGACGGTATAAGCGGGCGTGAAACTGTTGGATTTATTGTATGAAGCATCAATCCCAAGACTCGATCTCAGAGTGAATGATTTCAAAAAAGTTGCTTCCGCAAAAATATTCCCTACTCCACGGATTCCCTTACCGAAATTATTCGAATAGGAAAGATCGGCAAGCGGGTTTCCGACATTATATACCACTGCAAATGTGCCATCATCATAAAAAGGTTTCAGCAAAGGCTGAGCACGGTATGCAGAATATGTAACATTGGGCGCATTTTCCTGTCTGTAGGGAGCAAGTGTCAGATTATTGCCAAGCCTGATGTGGGGAGTAAGGTTATAGGTATTATTCAATTTGATGGTGAAACGGCTGTAACTCGATTTATCAATGATCCCATCCTGAATGAACATGCCAATACCAACATAATACTGGGTTAGCTCGGTGGCCCCGGTGATCGAAAACTGATGATTCTGAACAGGTGCTTTTTGAAATATCAGATTCTGCCAGTCAGTGTCAGGAACAAGATCCACGTTATTATATGATCCGGGTATGATTTCATTCGAAATAACGGCAAATTCCCTCCCGTTTAACAGGTCAATTTTCCTGGCAAGGCTTTGTATTCCAAATTCCGAGCTGAAATCAAAACTTGCCTTTCCCTGGCCCGGTGTTCCTGTTTTTGTGGTGATGATAATCACACCGTTTGCTCCCCTTGATCCATAAATCGCTGTGGCAGAAGCATCTTTCAGGACTTCCATGGAAGCAATATCAGAGGTATTCAGGAAGGAGACATCGTCAAGGATAACGCCATCAACGACAAAGATGGGTGAAGAGTTATTAAATGTGCCGACGCCGCGTACTCTTATGGTAGCTCCTGCTCCGGGAGCCCCGGAGGTACTGCTGACCTGCACGCCGGTTACCTTACCCTGAAGACCCTGCTCAGGATTAAGAGAAGTTATTTTCAACAGGTCTTCAGCTTTTACCGAGCTTACAGAACCGGTAAGGTCACTTTTCTTTACCACACCATAACCGATCACAACAACCTCATCCATCAGGTTAGTCTCAATAATCATTGTGACATTAATTATGGTTCTGTTACCAACGAACTCTTTATTGGTAATCATACCCATCATTCTGAAGATCAATGTATCGGCAGGCTGTGCCATTATAGTGTAATTGCCGTCAAGACCGGAGAATGTTCCCCGGAGGGTGTTTTTAACCTGGACAGAAACCCCTGGCAGAGGGATCTCTGTGTCATCCACCACTTTCCCGGTGATTACCAACTGTGCATTTATCTGCAAAACGCTCAGAAAAGCAATTAAAAGGAGAAGCAACTTCTTCATAAGCCTGAATGGATTTTCACCACCGAAAGTTCGTTATGTATGAAAAGTTTTGTGTTACACAACTCTTGAAAAAAGTTACAACATTCACAGGTACCCCACTCCGGATTGCCTTTCCTGCACTTATTTTAAAACATGTGAATTATGTAAATCAATCTGAGAATTATGTAAAGTCTCCCTGAAACCGGGATCTAACTTTGTAAAGTTTAAAACTAATCAGGATCAATTATCATGAATATTCTATTGGTTTATCCTCAGTATCCCGATACATACTGGAGCTTTAACATGCCTTAAAGATTATTTCCAAAAAGGCATCGAATATACCTTTGGGTTTAATTACCGTTGCATCATGGTTACCTGAAAACTGGAAAAGGAAACTTGTTGATATCAATGTTTCCAGACTCAGGGATGAAGATATTAAATGGGCAGATTATGTGTTTATCAGTGCTATGTCTGTCCAGCTGGCTTCCGTTAAGCAGATTATCGGCCGATGCATGCAGGCCAGAGTCCTGTTTGGAAAATAATCTCCTGGAGCATTTTCAATAAGCCAAGAACTTTCCCGCTGGCGGTTACATACAGTATTTACGGATATCATTTCAGAAGAGTATTCAGGAATGTCATTTGATCGACACTAACCGCTGATAACCCACTGCCTTGTCGGGGAATTTATTTTACAATCCCTGGTCCAGTTATTATCTGCAATTAAATGAAATCTGTCGTACCTTGCTTTACTGACCGGCTTACCCTCCAGTGCAGCCATTATAATATAACTTGAATCGAAATCAATCTCATATTCATCGCAGCCGAAATGTTTGACATAGTACTTTGAAGGTTTCCCGATTTCGGTGTGAATGCACTTGAATGCAATTCCTTCAGCAGGGTTTTCAAAATAAACTATCTTACCCGATTCAATTTTATTCAGGATTTTTTCTGATCGGATCTCTTTCAGGATTCTTTTGAAACTGACGTATATAGGATCCGTTGATTTTTCCTTCATATGGTCAAATTATATTTACGACTCAACTATTGATTAATATAAGAACAATGCAAAGGTCTGATTTTTTCCACAATGGGATATTACATAATTCTTTTTTTTTATTACATAATTTACGGATACAGAAAGACTTGATAACCACATTTTGCCTGCCGGCATAATATATAGCCAGTTAACCTGAGTTATATGTAAATTATGTAACAGATATATGGAATTCTGTAATATTCTACCAGAGAATACCCGCAACTTTACAGTTTTTTATAAAGTTTCTTTTTGAAAAAGATGACTCGAAACCTAATAATAAACAAATGAGAAAAGCTATGAAATTTCTTACCGTATTAATTACAACAATTTTGATCTCGGGTGTTGCCAGCGCACAACACGGAAATGCAGCTGCAGGACACATAACCCTTGGGGTTAAAGGAGGGTTTAATATGTACAACATTCAAAATGACAACAATACCAGTTACAACCAACGATCAGGGTATTATTTTGGTTTGCTTGGCCATATTCATCACAACAGTCAATGGGCATTTCAGCCTGAATTGGTGTATTCCGCCCAGGGTGCAGAAAATCATAATCTGGGATATATTAATATACCTGTCCTGCTTCAATATATGTTCGACAATGGATTCAGGATACAGGCTGGCCCGCAGGCAGGTTTCCTGGTCAGTTCAGACAATGATATTGATTATAACCCCATTGACCTGGCATTAAGTGTTGGTGTGAGCTATGTAGTTCCATCAACGGGTTTTGGGATTGATTTAAGATATAATTACGGATTCAGCGATATCAATAAAAGCAGTGATGTAAAATCATACAACAGGGGAATTCAGATTGGCCTGTTTTACCTTTTTGGCCATAGCAGCAAAATAGTTCTCAAATAATTTGCTGTCACATCATTCAGCCTTTTCCACCTTTTTGATCCTTATTCCTGAGATTCTTGAAGTGAGACGGGGTAAGCCCTGTCATTTTCTTAAACTGGTTCGACAGATGGGCCACACTGCTATAATGAAGTTTCCAGGCAATTTCGGTAAGATTAAGCTCATCATAAATCAGCAACTCTTTTACCCTTTCTATTTTATTCCAGAGATAAAA
>DAIUKI010000343.1:0-3715 GCA_036848255.1 Bacteroidales bacterium
AGAAAAGTTTACAAGCTTACCGATTATATTACTGATAATCACATGGATGCAATAGCCAGGATTCTTGTTTTTATTTCTCTTATTATGGGAACGGCGTATTCAACTGAAGTCTTTATTGCATGGTACTCAGGTAATGAATACGAAATGTTTACATTTTTCCGTAACAGGATTACCGGCGATTATACTTTCCAATTCTGGGGAATGATAGCTTGTAACGCTTTGATCCCTCAGCTTTTCTGGTTCAGGAAGGTAAGGCGAAGCTGGGTTGGCCTGCTGGTAGTTTCACTTATAATTAACCTTGGAATGTGGTTTGAAAGGTTTAACATAGTAGTAACATCACTCAGTAAAGATTTCCTTCCTTCCAACTGGGTTTCATATAATCCCACTTATATAGAGATAGGGGTGTATGTCGGAACCCTGGGGTTATTTGCAGCTGGAATATTGCTTTTCTTCCGGTATATTCCGTTAATGGCTATAAGTGAAGTAAAGAGTGTGGTTAATATCGGAAACAAAAAGGATGATTAACGAGGGTCCGTTATGAAAATGGCATTCAAAATAGGAATTTTCGAAGAGGAGGAAAGTTTTATTTCCTCCATCAAATCACTGCAGCAAAAGGAATTTAAGATTTATGATGTATTTACTCCATATCCGGTACATGAGGTGTTTCATTTGCTGAAACGGAAATCAAGACTGCCCACCGCGGCTTACTTTTTCGGTTTGTTCGCGATTATTGCAGTACTTGCTTTTCTATATTACACCTCCGTCGTTAACTGGCCAATTGTATATGGGGGGAAGCCATTCAATTCATTTCCGTCATTTATAGTTGTCACAATTGTCATCACAATTTTTACAGTTACAATAGCAAGCCTTGCCGCCTTTTCCGCCAGGTCGAAACTAATTCCCGGCCGGGAGAATACGATCTTTGATCACAGGGCAACTGATGATAAATTTGTGATAGTCGTGAACACGGATATCCTCGATAATTCAGAGTCAGAGCAAATTGCAACACTGATGAAAGAACAAGGCGCCATGGAGGTATTGGATAAAGAGTTTGAAAATATTAGTGCATGAAAAACAGCGATATATCCGGGAAAATTTACAAAGCAGTTTTTTTGCTCCTCTATGTTGTGATTTTTATCAATTGCGACAGGAACAGGAATAGCACGGGATGGGATTATTTTCCTGACATGTTTTATTCCACTGCTTATGAGACTTTTACAAAAAATCCAAATTTCAGCGACGGTATGACTATGAGAGTACCCGTCACCGGAACTGTTCCACGTGATATTACTCCCTTTAATTATACTACAGATCCGGAGTCACGAATCCTGGCAGGAACAGAGCTCATAAATCCTGAATCTCCGACAGCTGAAGCTTTGTTAAGAGGTAAAACCGTTTATTCAACATTCTGTACCGGATGTCATGGAGATAAAGGTGCAGGAGATGGCTATCTTTTTACACGTGGTTTGTACCCTTTAAAACCCCGCAGTTTAACAGGCAATGTTGCCGAAAACCTGAAAGACGGAGAAATTTTTCATAGTATAACACTGGGATTTGGGTCCATGGGTGCGCATGGATCACAGATAAGAACCGAAGACAGATGGATGGTGGTTCTGCATATAAGGGAACTTCAGGCGGAAGAGAGGGGAATTTCACTTGTTAAAAGGACAGGGAATAATAAGTAACAGAAATCAGGGGAGTTACATAACATTTCAGATAATAAAAATAAAGTAATGAAGGAACAATTAAAAGTATCCGGAACCTTCAGAATAATTACCCTGACATTAATAATTATTGGTGCTGGTACCTTACTCTTTGGTCTTATTTCTGATCCACAGAGGACCTGGGCCAATTACCTGATAGTTAATTATTATTTTTTATCACTTGCACTGGGAGGCGCTTTCTTTCTTGTAATCCAGAGTATTACCAAGTCAGGTTGGTCAGCGGCATTCAGGCGTATTCCTGAAGCCATGATGGCATATATCCCTTTTGCAGCGGTTTTCTTTTTATTGCTCTGGTTTGGAATGCACGACCTTTATCATTGGTCTGATTCAGAAGCTGTTGCCAATGATACTTTATTGCAGCATAAATCGGTTTTCCTGAATGTTCCATTTTTCTTCCTGAGGATGATAATCTGTTTTACTCTATGGATCATATTGACACGATTATTAAGAAAAAATTCTCTTTTGGAGGATCTTGCCGGTCCGGAAACCATAATGGCCGTGTTCTCCAAAAGCGAACGATACTCAAAAATATTTATTTTCGTTTTTGCGATTACCTTTTCCCTTTCAGCATTTGACTGGATAATGTCCATTGATGCACACTGGTTCAGTACAATTTTCGCACTGAAAAATCTGATAGCCTCCTTTCTTCATGGAGTCTCCATCTTAAGTCTGATAATATTTATTTTGTACAAAAGGGGATATTTCCCTTTTCTTAATGAATATCATCTGCACGACCTTTCCAGATATATTTTCATGCTTTCGATAGTCTGGGGATACTTCTGGTTTGCACAGTTCATGATAATCTGGTATGGAAATATTCCTGAAGAAACTGTGTATTATTTCGTCCGCTGGAAGGAGGGATGGAAGGTTTTGTTTTTTCTCGAGATCATACTTAACTGGGCAATACCCTTTCTTATTTTGCTTCCGGTTAAAACCAGCAGGAATATGACTGTGATTACAGCTGTTATTTTTTTCCTTATCATCGGGCAGTACCTTGACCTTTTTGTTCAGGTTATTCCCGGAACAACCGGCTTATTGAGATTTGGATGGATTGAAGCTGGTTTCTTCCTTGGATACGCAGGTTTATTTTCCTTAGTAGTCGCAATTTCTCTTAGTAAGGCAAAAATAATTCCTTCCAATCATCCGTATCTGGATGAAAGTTTACATCATCAGTTTAAATAGGGAAGGACAGCATTTTGTGTCCCTGATGGCTCAAATCAAAAGGATTATTTGTAGGAATAGTAAGATTCAATTCAGATTCTTTCCCGTCATACCTGAATATTAAATTTATCATCATTCCATTTTCCCGGATTGTTGATTATGTAATCCGAAATGGTTCGATAGGATTTTTCATTTCGAATAATGTGTTCCCAATAATTGCGTTGCCAGAATTTCCCCATTATTTCATGTTTGGATTTATAAATATCCAAACATGCGTTTGCCACAATGGATTTGTATGCGCCAACAATGTTGCCAATTGTAGGGGCGGGGCTTGCACCCGCCTGTTGGGGTAACCCTTGCGGTTGCCCTGTTTGGGAACGGGTGAAACCGATTCCATTTTGGGAACGGGTGAATTCTGCCGCATCGGTTTGGTTTATGTTGATATTTTGGGCAACCGCAAGGGTTGCCCCTACGTTGTTCAAAATAATGATACCATGAATATGGTTTGGCATTATTTGAAATACATCAGATTCAAAAAAATGAAATCGTGTGGTCAATTTGGCCCATTCCTCATATGCGATTTTGCCATATTCATTAAATATCATTTCATCATTTTCGATATAACCGAATCTGGATATTCTATCATGACAACAAATCGTAATAAAATACAATCCAGCTTGCGAATAATCGTATCCTTTCATGCGAACAGACCTGCGGTGATGGATTTGCGAATAATATTTTGATCCGTTGTTCATTGTTCTTAAAATTGTGCAGACATGATGGTCTGTCCTGACATAAATGCTATCTGTGTATTAATCACCTTGCCTGTA
>DAIUKI010000344.1:0-3706 GCA_036848255.1 Bacteroidales bacterium
TCTCCTCCGGCCAGGTCAGGGTGCGCATCTTCGCCAACCAGAGACCCTCTTCAGCCTCATTAACAGTAACCGGAGGAAAGTATGAACTCGATATTTATGACGGAAGGCCGGTGAAACTGGTTACCGGTGATCCTGTTTTACTGGCAATGTATAATAACAAGATTGCAGTGAAGATAAGAAACTCAGTGAGTTTCATGTGCGATTCGTTGACTGTGAAAGGATTAACAGGAAACGACAGGTTCTCATTCAGGGTAATTGGCAGCTCCGGAGTACAACGGAATTACGGCGGCGACCTTCAATGCATTTCTGATCTGGGCGTTCTGGTCTTTATAAACACTTGCGATGTTGAGGAATATATTGCTGGCGTCGTCAGGACCGAGGGGGGGCCCGGGAAAGAGATTGAATATCTCAAATCGCAGGCAGTTTTGGCCAGGACTTATATGTATTGGCATTTTAAGCGGCACAGCCTCGACAGGTATAATTTATGTGATAATACTCATTGTCAGGCATTTGACGGGATGACCTCCGACTCGCTTGTTAACAGAGCTGCCATTGAAACCAGAGGAATGGTATTGCTCGACCGCGACAGCACACTCATAATTTCTGCTTTTCACTCAAACTGCGGCGGAGAGACATCAACTGCAGATTTCGTCTGGCTATCGGGACACTCTTATATAAAGAAGGTCATCGATCCATACTGCACCGGTTCACCCAATGCAACCTGGAGAAAATCAATCCCGTTATCTGAATGGGAGGCATACCTTAAGAAATCAGGATTTGTCCCCGCCGGACCGGCAGTAACTATATACAATTTCCCGCAGATTACAAGGCAGAATGATTACAGGATCGGATCCTTTACCTTGTCTTTCAATCAGATCAGGAATGACATGAATCTCAAGTCGGCTTTTTTTTCAGTAATAAGGGAGGGAAATGCAATCACGTTTAAGGGCAGGGGCTATGGCCATGGCGTGGGCTTGTGCCAGGAGGGCGCAATGGTAATGGCGGCAAAGGGATTTAAGTACAGCGAAATAATCACGTTCTATTTCCCTGATGTAATTATTACTGATGTTAATAACGCCAAAATTGTTAAGAACGAGTTCTAAACAGATGTTCTTTCGTAATTGCGAATGAGTATTTTTGAGGTTTATTAAGATCTGTATGTTTGCAATTTTCAAAAAAGAGATAACCGGATTCTTCAGCAGCCTCACGGGATACATCGTAATTATTGTCTTTCTGCTTGTCAACTCATTGTTCATGTGGGTATTCCCGGGTGAATGGAACATCCTCGACAGTGGCTATGCCGGACTTGATACCCTTTTTTTCCTGTCTCCCTGGATATTTCTCTTCCTTGTCCCTGCCGTCACAATGAAAATGATCGCCGAGGAAAAGCGGCTGGGAACACTTGAGCTTATCTATTCAAAACCTGTTACCGAAAGAGGCATCGTTTACGGAAAATACCTGGCAGCGGTTGCCCTTGTCCTTCTCGCACTCGTTCCCGGAGTGATCTATTATATTTCAGTTTACATCCTTGGCGAAACACCCGGAAATATTGACAAGGGCGGAACCATGGGTGCATTCATAGGGCTGTTCTTCCTTGCTGCCGTTTATGCCTCTGTCGGTCTGTTCGCTTCTTCGCTTACTGATAACCAGGTGGTTGCGTTTATTGTGGCCGTGCTCATTTCTTTCTTTCTGTTTATGGGATTTGACTCATTTGCATACCTGCCGGGACTTAAGACAATTGATGAGTTCGTTTTAAGACTGGGTATAAATGAGCACTATAAGTCAATGAGCAGGGGAGTGATCGATTTAAGGGATATAATATATTTCGCTACCGTGGTATTTATTTTCAATGAAGCGACACGGCTCGTCCTTCTCTCGCGTAAACTGGAAAAAAAGAACTGGCTCCGGTTTGGAGCGACACTGGTGGCAGCTATTACAGTTGCAGTGGCAGGATCCACGCTAAGAATTCGTGCTGATCTCACTGAAGATAAGCGGTATACGCTTTCAGAGCCAACGCTTAAAGTGTTGTCGGAAATAAGGAATGATATCTTCGTTCAGGTATATCTCGATGGCGAGATGCCAATCCCGTTCAAGCGTCTGAAACGGTCGGTAAGGGAAATGCTCGACGAATTCAGGATTGCCTCAGGGCGTAAAGTTGATTATGATTTCATAAATCCTTCGGAAGGAAATAATTCGGGACAGAGAGACGCACTTTACCAGTCACTTATGGTTAAAGGCCTTAATCCGGTGAATATCCAGGACAGAGATTCTGAAGGCGGCTCGAGCCAGAAAGTTATTTTCCCCGGGATGATAGTTAATTACAATGGGATTGAGGTGCCGGTTAACTTTCTGAAAAACAATCCCTCGGTCACGGCTGAGGAAAACCTGCTTCATTCCACCGAGGGTCTTGAATATGAGATGATCCAGCCAATAGCAACTCTTAGTTCCGACACCATTTATAAGGTTGCATTCATTGAAGGGCACGATGAGATCCCTGAGATCGGGGTGGCCGATCTTACATTTCATATGGCCAGATTCTTTACAGTCGACAGGGGCAAAATCGGGGGTACCCCGGGTATACTCGACATGTATGCTGCAGTTGTGATCGCCGGTCCAGAAAAGGAATTCAGCGAAAATGACAAATTTGTTCTTGATCAGTATATTATGAACGGAGGCAGGATCGTATGGCTTATAGAGGAGGTGAATGTCAATGCCGACAGCCTGGTTTACGGGGAGACTGCGGCACTCTACCGGCCGCTTAACATTGAGGATCAGCTCTTCAGGTACGGTGCAAGGATCAATGCGGAAGTGGTTCAGGATATCGACTGCGCAGATATAAGACTGATCCTTTCGAGCGGAGGTGAACGCCAGCAGCCGGTATCGGTTCCCTGGCTCTATTTTCCCAGGCTTACCCCTTACTCCGGACACTCCATCACAAGAAATCTTAACAAGGTAAAGGGCGAATTTTCAAATTATATCGATACCGTCGGGCTTGACAAAAATATAAGAAAGAGTATTTTGCTTTCGACATCTCCTTACACCCGGACGCTTTCTCCCCCTTTCATGATAAGCCTCAGGGAAGCCGAGATGAAACCGGATGAACGATCCTTCAGCAAGTCAGGTTTGCCGGTTGCCGTTCTTCTGGAAGGGAAATTCCCTTCTGCCTTCAGGAACAGGATCACCGATAATCTTTTAAAAGATTCCGGTCTGAAAGTTCAAACTGAAAGCGTCGATACAAAAATGATTATAATCGCTGATGGTGATATAATAAGAAATGAGGTAAGAATGACCGGTACGGAAGAAACACCGATGACGCTCGGGCAGGACATGTACACAATGGAAATGTTCGGCAACAGGGACTTTATGATAAACTGCCTGAATTACCTTGTTGACGATAACGGCATTATGGAGCTAAGATCAAGGGAGCTCAAGCTCAGGCTGCTTGATGGGTCAGTAATAAAAAAGGAGAGGTTCAAATGGCAGGTAATTAACATAGCCGGACCGGTTTTTATAGTGATTCTGGCAGGTATAATTTTTAACTGGCTCAGGAGAAGAAAGTTTACAAAATATTTATAATGAGGAGAAAAGCAGTCAGATATTCAGTAATTGCAATACCCCTGCTGATACTGCTAATTTATATGCTCAGGGAAAAGTCACCATTCGGAGGAGATATCTCATTTGCTTCCGAACCAAAAAACGAGATCAC
>DAIUKI010000345.1:0-3700 GCA_036848255.1 Bacteroidales bacterium
GGAAGTATTTAAGGAACTTTCCTTAGCCGTTGCAGAAATCAGAAGTAATTTGATAAAATAATATGGTTGCTGGGTACTTGTTGCTGGTTGTAATAAATATAGAAATGATGATTCTTAACCAGGAACCAGGAACCAGGAACATGAATTAAAAGAACTAACATGAAAATATTAAAAATTGCTCCTGCTCTGATATTGTTAATAATTGTTTCAGGGTCAAATGTCAATGGCCAGTGCAAGGCATTTGCAAAAAGAACATGTCTTCCGGAACTCGGATCCTATACACATGATGGTAATTATCATGCCACAGTTCTTTCAGAAGGGGAAGAGGCGGAATTGTACAAGACATTTTATTCCGACATGGAATACCGTTTGTCGATATGCGGCGATGAAGCACTACCGTCCGTTGAATTCATTGTAATGGATGTCAACAGGAACATACTATTCTCAAGCAGGGAAGCCGGAAATGCCAAAACATGGGATTTTAAACTTCAGTCGAGCCAGCAGCTCAGGATTATTCTAAAAGTCACTTCATCAGGTCAGCAGAGCGGAGTGCCGGCCAGCGGATGTGTATCAATAATGTTCGGGTTCAAAATCAAATAAGGACATGCCATGGCATGTCCCGATGGCATGTCCCTGTTGTTTTTATTCCAATTTTCTCGTCAGATATTTCCCTGTATAAGATCCCGGGCATACGGCCAGCTCCTCCGGCCGCCCTTCAAATACAACATATCCGCCATCCTCACCACCTTCCGGCCCAAGGTCAATGATCCAGTCCGAGCATTTTATGACTTCTATGTTATGTTCGATAAGTATCACCGAATGACCATGATCAACCAGAGCATTTATTGATTTGAGAAGCTTATTGATATCATGGAAGTGAAGTCCGGTGGTTGGTTCATCAAAAATGAAGAGTAAATGCCCCGAGCCCTTCTCCTGGCTGAGGAAATATGCAAGTTTGACACGTTGGCTTTCCCCTCCCGATAATGTACTTGACGGTTGTCCCATCTTAATATAACCCAGTCCTACATCAGCCAGCGGTTTAAGCTTCTCAATTATCCTCTTCTCGCTTTTCCCTTGATGACTTCGAAAAAAATCAATCGCTTCATCAATAGTCATTTCAAGCATGTCATAAATGTTCTTTCCATGGTATCTGACGTCGAGAACCTCCCTTTTAAACCTCATACCCTTGCAATTCTCGCATGTAAGCTCGACATCGGCCATAAATTGCATCTCCACCCTGATGATACCATCACCCTGGCACTCTTCGCACCTTCCTCCCTCAATATTGAAAGAAAAATGCGAGGCTTTGAAATTATTCTGGACTGAAGCCTGTTGCTCGGCATAAAGCTTCCTTATCTCATCATACGCCTTCAGATAGGTGACCGGATTTGACCTGCTCGATTTTCCTATCGGATTCTGATCAACCAGTTCAATGCCGGTCAGCCGCGATAAGTCCCCGGCAAGTTCCCTGAACTGACCCGGCTTAAGGTTATTTCCATTTATACGGTTCGACAATGCATTATAAAGTATTTCCGTGACCAGGCTTGATTTTCCTGATCCGCTGACACCGGTAACAGCGGTTATGGTATGCAGCGGGAACTTTACATCTATATTCTTGAGATTGTTTTCCCTTGCACCTTTTATTTCAATAAAACTGTTCCATTTTCTTCTTGATTCAGGAACCCTTACTGCAAGCCTGCCTGACAGGTAACCCGAGGTAAGCGATGGATTGGAAACCGTGTCATCAGCCATACCCTGGTAAACAACCTGGCCGCCGAGCCTGCCAGCCTCGGGCCCCATGTCGATTATTTCATCAGCAGCTCTTATTATTTCTTCCTCATGTTCCACAACCAGCACCGAGTTGCCAAGATCCCTCAGTTCCCTGAGAACATCTATCAGGAGATTTGTGTCGCGGGGATGAAGGCCAATGCTTGGTTCGTCGAGAATATACATTGAACCCACCAGGTTACTGCCGAGTGAAGTTGCAAGGTTTATCCTTTGCGATTCCCCTCCGGATAACGATGAGGATAGCCTGTTGAGGGTCAGGTAGGGTAGACCGACATCAAGAAGGAATTTAAGCCTTTGCGATATTTCCTTAAGAAGACGTTCAGCAATTTTCATGTCCTCCCCGTTCAGATCAATTTCAGCGAAGATTTTGTACAGTTCAGAAACAGGAATTGTGACCAGATCCTGCATTGTTCTGTCGGCCACCCTGACATAAGAAGTCTCCTTTTTAAGCCTGGCTCCCCTGCATTCGGGACAAATTGTCTTTCCGCGGTATCTGCTTAATAGTACCCTGTATTGTATTTTGTACTTTTTCTCCTCAAGGTGTTCAAAGAACCGGTTTAATCCGTAGAAATACCTGTTTCCGGTCCAGATGACCTGTTTTTGTTCATCGGTCAGCTGGTAATAAGGTTTGTGTATCGGAAAATCAAATATCTCAGCTCCTGCAATAAGCCGCTCCTTCCATTTTTTCATTGAATCGCCCTTCCAGCATGCAATTGCATCCTGGTAAACCGAAAGATTCTGATCGGGAATCACCAGGCGTTCATCAATTCCGATGATTTTGCCATAACCTTCGCATAATGGACAGGCTCCGATCGGATTGTTGAAACTGAATAAATACTCAGAAGGCTCCTCAAACTCAATTCCATCTTCTTCAAATATTGTTGAAAAACTTTCGCGCTTAACCCCCTGTTCCTCATGAATTACTGCCTGACAATGTCCTTTCCCTGTCTGAAAGGCCGTAGCCGCAGATTCAGCAGCACGGCTCAGAATATCGGCATCGTGACTTATTATGATCCTGTCGATGACAATATTTATTTTCTGACCCGGTTTGAAATCCTTTTCCGGTGTTGGTCCGTCAATCCTGATAAGCCCGCCGTCAGATTCAATCCGGCTGAAACCCTGTTTGACAAGAAATGAAAGGTACTCTGATATCTTAATGCTTTCCGGAATTACAGTCGGGGATACAATTGTAACCTGTGTTCCTTCGGGCAATGTGGTAAGGAAGTTTACGAGATCATCGGCACTGTGCCTCTTTACTTCCCTGCCCGATACAGGAGAGTATGTTTTACCTATCCTTGCGAACAGTAACCTCATGTAATCATAAATCTCAGTGGATGTACCGACAGTTGACCGGGGATTGCGCGAATTTACCCTTTGTTCAATTGCAATGGCAGGAGGGATACCGTTAATGAAATCAACTTCAGGTTTGTTCATTCTTCCAAGGAACTGGCGTGCATATGAGGAGAGGCTTTCGACATATCGTCTCTGTCCCTCTGCATATATTGTATCAAACGCCAGGGATGATTTCCCTGAGCCTGATACACCGGTTATCACAATAAGCTTATTCCTGGGAATCCTGAGACTTACATTTTTTAGGTTATGTACCCTTGCACCTTTAATTTCTATATACCCGTCCATTACTTTTTCTGAGACTTTGTTCCCTTTTTGAATTAATTAATTGAAGAATAATGAAGAATAAAACGCAAAGATCGCAAAGATTCAGTGCATATTTCTCAGAGGTCTAAAAATTAATTGTCATTACTTGTTGAACCCGCTCCGGGGTTCACCCTAAAGGTATGGCGGATCTGTTAGCATTGATGGAACCTCTCCAAGGTTCCATCTTAAGATCAATCGTGTAAATAGAATAAGCCACATATCTAATTTGTTAGAAAACGATAGCGCTTAAGTTAAA
>DAIUKI010000346.1:0-3691 GCA_036848255.1 Bacteroidales bacterium
GCTTTACTCAGGAAGATGCCTGCTCACAGGAAAAAGCAAAAGGGAATCTTACTCTTTCAGGAGCCTGGGCATTATACCCGATGGCTGTTCGCTGGGCTGAAGAGTTCAGGAAAATCAATCCGGGTGTCAGGATAGATATTTCCGCAGGCGGAGCCGGAAAAGGAATTACTGACGCACTCAATAATATGGTTGACCTTGGAATGGTATCGCGCGAGATTTATGCCGAGGAACTGAAAAAAGGCGCGTACCCGGTAGCTGTGACAAAAGATGCAGTAGTACCGGTGATCAATGCATCCAATCCTTCACTGGACATAATACTGAGCAAAGGACTTAAGAAAAATGCAGGCAACAACATCTGGATTACCGGGATGTATAAAACATGGGCGCAGGCTTTCGGAATCAAGGGTTCTGTGCCGATACATGTTTACACACGCTCTGATGCCTGTGGTGCAGCGGAAGTATGGGCCAAATACTATAACAAAAAGCAGGAAGATCTTCTGGGTAGTGGTGTATACGGGGACCCTGGACTGGCGCTGGCAGTAAAAAAGGATCCGCTTGGAATTGGGTTTAATAATATTGGCTACGTCTATGACAGCAAGACAAAAAAGCAGCTTGCCGGCATCAGGGTACTGCCCCTCGATATAAATAATGATGGTAAGATAACTCCGGACGAGGATTTCTATGATTCAATAGATAAACTGATTGCGGCAATTGCTGACGGAACATATCCGTCACCCCCGGCACGTGAACTCTATTTTGTTACAAACGGTAAACCAAAAAATGAGCTGGTAATCAAATTTCTTAAATGGGTGTTGACAGATGGACAAAAATATGTCAATGAATCCGGTTATATCACACTGTCAAAAGAAAAGGTTGTAGAGGAACTGAAAAGAATTCAATAATATTCATGCGAAGGATCAGGCTTGTTAAGGATAGGACTGCCCGGCATATTATGCAGGGCATCGCTGTTTTTATAATACTTTTTCTCCTTGTAATTGGGTTTAGCCTCTTCTTTAAGGCTTTACCCATAATGAAGGAAAAAAACCTGTGGGTTCTCCTTACTTCTGCTGACTGGAAACCATTTAAAGGTGATTTTGGTTTTCTTCCTTTTATCCTGAGTACTTTTTCCGTTTCTGTTATCGCAATCATTATTGCCCTACCGCTTTCCCTGCTTACAAGCATCTATCTTAATTCCTACGCTTCAGTCAAAATCCGACGACTATTTGAACCTGTGGTCGACCTGCTCTCAGGGATACCTCCGGTAATTTACGGGGTTTGGGGCACCCTGACAATTGTTCCTCTGATAGCAAACAAAATAGCTCCGCTGTTTGTGGAGTTCTCTACCGGTTATACCCTTTTTGCCGGAGGGGTGGTGCTGGCAGTAATGATCATGCCACTCCTGATAAGCATAATGGTTGAGGTATTCCGCTCCATCCCGGTCGAAATGACTGATGCTTCTTTGTCGATGGGTGCTACCAGATGGCAAACGGTTAAGAAGGTAATTCTGAGGAAATCATTCTCCGGAATTATTGCAGCAGTTGTCCTGGCCCTGTCAAGAGCCTTTGGCGAGACTATGGCTGTTCTGATGGTATGCGGAAACATGGTACAAATCCCACAATCCATTTTTGATGCCGGTTATCCGTTACCAGCCTTGATTGCAAATAATTACGGCGAAATGCTCTCAATGCCAAGTTATGAATCAGCTTTAATGTTCTCGGCTTTTCTGCTATTCGTTATTGTTGTTTTATTCAACGGACTTTCCCGGTTTACACTTAATCAAATTGAAAAGAGGTACCGGTTTGCGTAGTAAGTAGCCTGATATGCACATGAAAAAGAAACTGTTGGAAGAAAGAATATTTAAGGGGATTATGGTAAGTGCAGCCATTGTTATCCTTACAGTGCTACTTTATATTATCGGGACAGTTTTATATAAGGGCCTGCCTTCACTGTCATGGGACATGATTACCAAGCTGCCCGGCGGGGGATTTTATCTGGGAAAGGAAGGCGGAGTGTTGAATGCAATAGTGGGATCAGTATACATAATTCTTGGGGCTCTTGCATTAAGTCTGGTCATCAGTGTACCCCTGGTGATGTATATTAATTTTTATCTGCCTCCAAACTCAAAATTCTCTAAAGTGATCAGGTTTTCCCTCGACATCCTGTTCGGAATACCTTCCATTGTTTACGGAGCGTTTGGATTTGCCCTTATGATTTATCTCGGGATCAGGGCATCGTTGCTGGGTGGCATCATTACCGTAGGGATGCTCATCATGCCGATTATGATGCGTTCATTCGATGAAATTGCGAGACTTCTCTCGCGTGAATTGCCGGATGCCCTGTTATCACTGGGGGCTACAAAATATGAAATGACAAAAGTTATCATGAGGCAACTGATGCCTGGATTGATGACTGCAATTCTTCTCGCAGTCGGAAGAGGAATCGGAGATGCTGCAACAGTACTGTTTACTGCCGGGTACACAGATAACATACCCGTTTCACTTAACCAGCCTGCTGCAACACTACCCCTTGCAATATTTTTCCAGCTGGGTAGTCCCGTCGCAGAAGTTCAAAACCGTGCCTATGCTTCTGCAGTAATCCTGACAGTGTTAATTCTTGTTCTTAGCTTCTCGGCACGATACTTCAGTTCAAAATTCTCAAAAAATAAGATATGATAGGTTTAGATCAACGAATAGAAACACTGACTGTTAACCCGGTTATGAAGACAGACAGAATAATTCAATTGAATAAAGTAATGAAAAACCACACTCTCAGAGTTGAAAACCTTGATGTTTATATCGAGGACCAGCATATTCTGAAAGATATTAACCTTTCGATCCCTGAAAAAAGTATAACCTGTATTATAGGTCCTTCTGGCTGTGGGAAATCAACATTTCTTAAAACACTTAACCGCATGCATGATGAGACACCTGAGGTCAGGATAAGCGGTAAAGTACTTGTTAATGATGAGAATATTTATGATAAGAATGTCAATGTCATCGATACGAGAAAAAGGATGGGTTTACTGGCCCAGCGTCCATGTCCGCTTCCCATGTCTATTTTCGATAATGTGGCCTATGGCCCGCGAATTCATGGAATAAGGAAAAGAAAAGCAATTAACCAGACTGTGATCAAGTATCTTCAGTATGTTGGTCTTTGGGACGAAGTAAGGGGGAGGATCCGGTCATCGGCAACCCGGTTGTCTATTGGCCAGCAACAGCGTTTATGTCTTGCCAGGGGCCTTGCCATTGAGCCTGAATATATCCTGGGCGACGAAGCCACATCATCTCTTGATCCACTTTCAACAAAAATTATCGAGGAGCTTTTTATCAAGTTAAAGGATAAATATACCGTCATCCTGGTGACACATACCCTCAGACAGGCAAAACGGATTGCCGACCATATCGTCTTTATGTATATGGGAAAGATAATTGAAACAGGATCGACTGAGGAGTTTTTTGGTAATCCGAAACAAAAACTGACAAGAGATTACCTCTCAGGAAGTTTCAGTTAGCATTCATAATCTGAAAAGAACATTGGCAAGATGAAAGTTGAAGAGTTAAAAGATCTGCTTACCGGAAGAACAATTGAGGATCAATTGATGGAGCTCACGCACCTGTTTCCGGGGAAAGTATTGTTCACGACAAGTTTCGGAATAGAAGATCAGGTCATATCGCACATGATATTTACAAAT
>DAIUKI010000347.1:0-3644 GCA_036848255.1 Bacteroidales bacterium
ATCGAGGCAGGATTGCTGGTGGCAGGTCAGGACATGGGATAAAAGCGGGAATGTGTCGGAATGGAGTGAACCGGCTTTCTGGAGTATGGGACTGCTCAATCCCGGTGAATGGAAAGCACAATGGATAGGGGCTCCCTGGCAGGGAGAAGAACCGATCCCTGATCCTGTCCGGGGTGAAAACAGACAAACGATACTTAAGGAGATGCCACCCCCTGCACCTTTATTAAGGAAAGCAATAATTATAAACAAGGAAATTAAAGCCGCCAGGGCTTATATTACAGGTCTGGGGTATTTTGAATTCTATGTGAACGGGGCAAAAGTAAGCGATGACGTCCTGGTTCCCAACCAGACAAATTATGGCAAGAGGCCGGGACTGGAAAAAGCAGGGATACCTCTCCCTGACGATTTCAGGGAATACAGGGTAATGTACCTTTCATATGATATCTCCGGCCTTCTTAAAAAAGGAGAAAATGTCCTGGGGGCTATTGTAGGAAATGGTTTTTACAATGCCCCTATGAACTGGACGCAATCTTACGGAACACCAAGGTTTATTAGCCAGATCTATGTCACCTATACTGATGGCACTGAGGATATTATTGTGTCGGATGGAAGCTGGAAAACATCAAAAAGCCCTATCGTAATGGATCTTATCTATCAGGGCGAACACTACGATGCCCGTCTGGAACAATCCGGATGGAGCGCTCCCGGTTTTGATGATTCTACGTGGGAAAATGCAGTTTTGAGAAGAAAGCCTGAAGGTATTATGAAGGCTCACATGTCGCCGGCTGACAAAGTCATGGAGCATTTGAAGCCGGTAGCAATCATTAAAAACTCAGACGGAAAATATTATGTCGATTTCGGCCAGGAAATTTCAGGATGGGTCAGGATTTCAGGACTCCAGGGCGATGCAGGCAGGGTAATTGATTTTGATTATATGTGCGAGTCCACTATGGGGGATAACACCTATACCTTAAAAGGCGGCGAAAACGAATCATATGCCGCACGTTTCACCTGGTTTGTCTTCAGACAGGTTGTCGTAACCAACTGGCCGGGAAACCTCAGTGCCGACCAGATTACGGCTGAAGCTGTTTATACAGATGTGGAAACGACAGGAAAATTTGAAACGTCGAATCCGCTTTTCAACAACATAAACCGGATATGGTGGAGGAGCCAGACCGACAATATGCATGGTGCTATTGCAAGCGACTGTCCGCACAGGGAACGTTCGCCTTACACCGGAGACGGGCAGGTGGCATGTGTGACTGTTATGCACAATTTTGATTCAAGAGCATTTTACACTAAGTGGATACAGGATATTGTAGGTGCCCAGATAGAAGAGACAGGATATGTACCCAACGGAGCCCCATGGCAGCCCGGCTGCGGAGGCGGCGTTGCCTGGGGGGCAGCCGTTAATATAATGCCATGGGAATACTTTGTGCATTATGGTGATACGAGTCTGCTCGCGTACACTTATGATGCCATGAAGGGATATGTGAGATATATGCTGACCTGGACAGACAAGGATGGTATAATGAATTCGCAGAGGACAGGAAACAACGACCAGCCCCTGAGATGGTTCAACCTGGGCGACTGGTGCGCACCGGCAGAATTGCCGCCCGATATGATGGTTCACACATTCTACCTGTGGCGATGTGCCGATTTTACTTCAAAAGCAGCTAAAGTATTGGGGTTCGCCGATGAGTCAAAGGAATACTCTGCACTGGCAGAGAGAACAAAGCAGGCTTTCCAGAAGAGGTTCTTTGATCAGGAAAAGGGAACCTACGGCCCAGGCGGAGGTAACATCTTTGCACTGGTTATGGGAGTTCCGGCTGATCAGGAAAATCGGGTGATTGATGCACTGAAAAAAGACATTACTGCTGGCGGCGGGCATCTTGATACAGGTATCTTCGGCACTCAGTTCTTTTTTGAAGTTCTTGCCGACCATGGAATGCAGGAATTGGCATATCAGGCAATGAATAAAAAAACACAGCCCTCATATGGCTGGTGGATTGAACAGGGAGCTTCAACATCATGGGAACAGTGGGATGGCAGCGGATCACGCAACCATCCCATGTTCGGTGGAGGACTTGTTTGGTTCTACCGTAAACTTGCAGGATTGAATACCGATCCTGAAAATCCGGGTTACCGCAATATTATTTTCCGTCCTCAGCCTGCAGGCGACATGAAATATGCGTCATATTCAAATCTTACTCCTTATGGAACCGCCGGAATACGATGGGAAAAGAATGGCAATGATTTTATAATGAATGTAAACGTTCCTGTTGGCAGTACCGCAACAGTTTATATTCCTGCAGGGTCAGCCGGGGAAGTCAGGGAAAACGGAAGTGCAATTAAAAAGAAAAATAAAGACATAATATACACCGGAATTGAAGATAATTATGCTGTTTTCAGGATTAATTCCGGTTCATATCTCTTTTCATCAGGAATATAAACCTAATTAGTTTTTTCCTGCATAATTATGCTCCTTTCCCCGGGCAGGACCGTTTCGTGTGCACCCCGAATGTGTGAATCATGCAACATCTTTCTAAAATTGTGTAAATCTAATCGTTTTATATTGATCACCTTTGTAGAATAATTATCAATTCATCAATTAATCCGCTTCATAAGCCTCGCTTTTTGGGAGGTTGGTGGGGCTTAAAACAAAATTCAATCATGAGTACAGGCAAAGTAGTATTAAGAACATTGGCAGGTCTTGTCATAGGTGCAATAGCAGGTATTTTATTCGCACCCGAAAAAGGTTCAACAACCCGCAAACAAATCATCGGGGATGCTGAAAATTTAGCGAAAAAAGGAAAAGCCAAATACGATGACGTAAAAAAAGATGTTAAAAATGCAGCGGCAAATTTTAAACACGATGTCGTAGCAGATATTAATCATGCAACATCGTAAATTTTTATTCAATCGTCAGTAAAATAATCAAAAAACCAGTTTACCAGACTGGAACAAGTTTTTGAATCCATAGACAAAAATCCAGTTGCCAAAAAATGCGAAGCAATGGAAGGTATAATTAAAGGGGCAGGAGAATTAATGGAATCAAGCGAAAAAGGTGCAATGCGCGATGCCGGAATTATCTCGGCCGGACAAAAAGGAGAACATTACGAAATTGCATCTTACGGAACGCTTCGTCAGTTTGCAGAAACATTAGGTTTAACTGAAGCTGTAGCACTACTTGAAGCTACACTCAATGAGGAAAAAGCAGCTGATGAAAAACTAACTGAAGTTGCCGTTTCTGCTATCAATGTTCAGGCAAGTGAAGAAGTAGAGATAGAATTAGAAACACAATCAAGAAGATAGTTTAAAGTTTGAGTGAAAGCCTGTTCTAAGAAAATTAGAACAGGCTTTTTTAAGTTTACTGGGATGCAAAATTTACAAGCTGATACAATTTATTCTGGGCTTACCGATGGCACTTACCAAATATAAAGAGAAACGAAATTTCAAAGAAAGCCCGGAACCTAAAGGTGGTAAGGCTGATATTGAAAAGTTACGCTTTGTAATTCAGAAACACGATGCTACGCGTTTACATTATGATTTCCGTTTGGAAATGGAAGGTGTCCTTAAAAGCTGGGCTGTTCCTAAAGGTCCATCTACCGACCCTGATGTAAAGCGACTTGCCATGATGGTGG
>DAIUKI010000348.1:0-3642 GCA_036848255.1 Bacteroidales bacterium
TCCATGCTGCCGTTAAAATTGTACCGGCATATTCAAAAACTGTTGTTCATGTAAAGGATGCCTCAAAGGCTGCCGGCGTTCTCTCTTCCCTTCTTCAGGAAAACAATACCGGTTACGTCAATAGTATCAGGGAGAAATATAATAAGATGCTTGATGACCACAAATCCAGAAAAACGGAGAAAAAACTGCTTTCACTGGAGGAGTCGCGACGGAACAGGCTCTTTACAGACTGGAAATCAGCATCGATCCATCCTCCTGCCAAACCGGGGCTTCATTTGATTGAAGAATTTGACCTTAATGTGCTTGCAAAGTATATCGACTGGACATTCTTCTTCTTTGCATGGAAGCTGTCGGGAAAATATCCTGCAATCTTTGATGATCCTGTCAAGGGGGAAGAAGCAAAAAAACTGTTTGATGATGCCCTCAGGTATCTGAAAGAAGTAATTGACAGGAAGCTCCTGATAGCCAGGGGTGTTTTCGGTTTATTCCCGGCCGTTTCTTCAGGTGATGATGTAAAGGTTCTGAGCGGGAAGAACAGGAATGAAGCAAAGACAATTTTCAGGTTCCTGCGAAACCAGGAGCAGAAGGAAAAAGGGATCCCCAACCTTTCGCTCTCTGACTATATCGCGCCTGAATCAACAGGTATCATTGATTATGTCGGAGCATTCGTTGTTACGGCAACACTTGATAATGAGGGTTTAAAAAGTTACATCGATGATGATTATGCCCTGATAATGATCAGGATCCTGACCGACCGGATTGCCGAGGCAGCTGCTGAGTATCTTCATGAACGGGTCCGGAAGAAATACTGGGGTTATTCTGTCGGCGAGGATCTGGGCATTGACGAGCTTCTTAAGATAAAATATAAAGGGATCAGGCCGGCCCCGGGATATCCGGCATGTCCGGATCATACCGAAAAAGGCACTATCTTTGACCTTCTTGATGCGGAAAGACTTATCGGGGCAGGTCTGACTGAGAATTTTGCAATGACTCCTCCTGCGGCTGTAAGCGGGTATTTTTTCGCTCATCCGGCGTCGGTTTATTTCAATTTAGGCAAGATAGGAGAGGACCAGCTTAAGGATTATGCATCGCGAAAGAATATGACGGTTGGAGAGGCAGCCCGATGGCTAGCTCCCAATTTATGAGAGAAATAATATGAGTGTTATTGAGAAGATAAGGAACGCCAGGAGCACTTTGTTTACATTCGAATTGCTGCCGCCTTTAAAGGGGCACAGTATCGAACGGGTCTATTCGACTATTGACAGGTTGATAGAATTCAGTCCTGCTTATATTAATTTTACGTCGCACCGCAACGAAACAATGTACCGCGAAAGACCTGACGGATTGCTTGAGAAAAGGGTTGTAAGGAAGAGACCGGGGACAATAGCGCTTGCTGCTGCCGTAAAATATAAATACAATATACCTGTAGTTCCGCATGTGCTTTGCGGCGGTTTCACCAGGGAAGAGACGGAAAATGTGCTTATCGAGATGAATTTCCTCGGCATAAATGATGTGCTTGCCCTGAGGGGTGATCCTCAGAAGGGCAGCCGGACATTCATACCGGAAAAGGATGGACACTCTAACACATTTGAGCTGGTACAACAGATCGCCGATATGAATAAAGGCAAATACCTTGATGACTCCCTTGAAGATACCGCACCAACCTCATTTTGTATCGGGGTGGCGGGATATCCGGAGAAGCACTTTGAGGCTCCAAACAGGCAGGTCGATCTTGAGAACCTTAAGCGAAAGATTGAATCGGGCGCCAGCTATATTGTAACACAGATGTTCTTCGATAACAGAAAGTTCTTCAGATTCAGGGATGAATGCAGGTGCGCAGGTATTGATGTCCCGATAATTGCCGGAATAAAACCGGTTTCAGCGATGAATGACATCAATTTGCTGCCTCAGACATTTCATATCGACATGCCTCACGATCTGGTGCTTGCGCTTCAGAAATGCCAGAGCGATAAGGATGTCAGGGAGACAGGGATAGAATGGGCGGCAATGCAGTCGAAGGAGCTTATTAAAGAGGGCGTTCCCGGGATACATTATTATACACTTGGTAGGTCGGATAATGTGGCAAGGATCGTGAGGGCGGCGTTCTAAACAATAAAAACCCACCCCTCCCCCTCCCAGGAGGGGATCTTAAAGATTAGGTCCTGTGTCGAATCTCGAGTGTCGTGCGTCGTTATAAACTAAAGGCCTTCTTGATTTTATCAACATAATCCAGCTTTTCCCAGGCAAAGAATTCCACCTTTCTGATATATACATTTTTACCGTTGCCCTTTACCGTTTTTGGTTTTGAGCCCGGAACAGGATAATAGACTTCAACTTCTTTTACCTCAAAGTTGCGCCCGAAATGGCCGTATGTTGTTGTCGGGGAGAATATAGGATTCTTCAGTCCGAACCGCTGTACTATCGAATAGGGCCTCAGGTCAAAAAGATCCTTGAGCCTTGATCCGATCTCACTGTCGTGAAGGATATTCCCCTTTTTATCTTTTACCCTGGCGGTACCGTATGTATTCACGTTCAAACCCACAGGCTGCGCCACCCCGATTGCATAAGCTATCTGAACAAGAGCCTTATCACATACTCCCGAGGCAACAAGATTTTTTGCAATATGACGGGCAGCGTAGGCTGCCGACCTGTCAACCTTTGATGAGTCCTTGCCTGAAAATGCCCCTCCACCGTGTGCTCCGTGGCCGCCATAGGTGTCAACAATTATCTTCCTGCCTGTGAGTCCGGTATCCCCGTGAGGTCCGCCGATCACGAATTTACCTGTCGGATTGACAAGAAGCTTCATGTCGTTTTTGAAGAGCTTCTTAATTCCTGCGGGAAGTGTTTTCTTTACCCTTGGGATCAGGATCTTATTCAGGTCGTCGGTAATTTTTTTCTGCATTTCCTTCTCAGCGGTTTTCTCCGCCCGGTGCGATCCGTCCTTCGGAAGTACAAATTCATCATGCTGGGTGCTGATGACAATGGTGTCGATCCTGACGGGTTCATTGTTGTCATCATATTCGATCGTTACCTGCGATTTACTGTCGGGTCTCAGGTAGGTCATCTGTCTGCCTTGGTGCCTTATTGCAGCAAGCTCCCGGAGCAGGATATGGGCCAGCTCGATGGACACCGGCATAAAGTTCTCCATTTCGCGGCAGGCATAGCCGAACATCATTCCCTGGTCGCCTGCTCCCTGCTCCTCGGGTTTTTCGCGGTCGACACCCTGGCGGATATCGCTCGACTGCTCGTGAATCGTCGATATAACGCCGCATGAGTCGCAGTCGAACCTGTATTCTGCCT
The DNA here is from genome assembly GCA_036848255.1 of Bacteroidales bacterium. Classification (GTDB taxonomy): domain Bacteria; phylum Bacteroidota; class Bacteroidia; order Bacteroidales; family VadinHA17; genus LD21. Next base: position 3,301 of record DAIUKI010000348.1, read on the forward strand.
TTGTGTAGCCGATTTTCCTGATCACCTTGCGGGCCGTCTCCTGGACATCCACCCACCCTTCGGTGCGGACCTCTCCGCCGCAAAGAACAAGCCCTGTTGTGACGAATGTCTCGCATGCCACTTTTGATTCAGGATCCCACCTGAGGAATTCATCGAGCAATTCGTCTGATATCTGATCGGCAACCTTATCGGGGTGACCTTCTGAAACTGATTCGGAAGTGAATAAATAGCCCATAGTTATTAAGTTTAGAGTGACTAAAGTACTTAGAGTACTTAGAGTTATACAACGTTAAATTTCTTTTTTAAACTTTAAGTACTCAAAAATTTAGCTCACTTTAAGTA
>DAIUKI010000349.1:0-3619 GCA_036848255.1 Bacteroidales bacterium
CCGGGCTTTAGCCCTGATGATTTTTATTATATATTTGATTACTAAAACCTAATTAATATCCAATCATCTATGAATCCTCTCAGAAAACCTCCTGTGCCCCAAATAACGTTTTTTATGATGCTGATTTTAATCAGCGCATGCAAGGAAACTGCAGTCAATGAAGTCAAAATCAACGATTTTACATCGTTGACAGCTGAATTTAAGGCTCCGTCGGCAGAGTATACCACAGCTCCCTTCTTTGTTTGGAACTACAGGATCACGAAAGAGGAAATAGATAAATTCCTTCAGGACTTCAAAGCCCAGGGAAGCAGCCAGGTATTCGTTCATCCCCGTCCCGGACTTGTCACAGAATATCTTGCTGATGAGTGGTTCGATCTTTTCAAATACACTGTCGGTAAAGGCAAAGAGATGGGGATGAAAGTCTGGATCTATGATGAAAACTCCTATCCAAGCGGCTTTGCAGGCGGACACGTTCCTGACCTGATGCCTGAATCGTATAACCAGGGACAGGGATTGAAAATGACAAAGGCAGATATTCTTCCCGACACGGCAAATAGATATTATTTATGCCTTAAGGAAGTGGATGGCGCTTTCAAAAATATCACCTCATCGCTCGATTCAGAAAAGGGGAATAACGGAAAGTATTTTCTCTTCTCAAAAACATTTTACGGAAAGTCAGACTGGTACGGAGGTTTTTCTTATGTGGATCTTATCTTACCGGGTGTAACCCAGAAATTCATCGAAACGACGATGACCGGTTATGAAAAATCGATCGGGGAGGAATTCGGGCAGGCTGTACCTGGAATATTTACCGATGAGCCCGAGATCGTCTCTTCAGGAGGTATCCGCTGGACCCCGGACCTTTTTGAGGTTTTCCAGCAGAAATGGCATTATGATCTCAGCACTCATCTTCCTTCCCTGTACGAAGAGGTGGGTGACTGGAAGATGGTCAGACATAATTATACTCAGACCCTGCTCCAGCTTTTTATCGACAGGTGGGCAAAACCTTACTATGAGTATTGTGAGAAGAAAGGATTGAAATTCACAGGGCATTACTGGGAACATGAATGGCCCAATATGCGCAACGGCGGCGACAACATGGCAATGTATGCATGGTTTCAGATGCCTGCAATAGATATGTTATTCAATCAATGGGATGATTCAACAGCCAGGGCACAATTCGGAAATGTACGGTCGGTAAAGGAACTTGCAAGCGCTGCAAACCAGACAGGAAGGCAGAGAAAGATGAGTGAAACGTATGGCGGCTCAGGCTGGGAACTTACTTTTGCAGAGATGAAACGCAATGGTGACTGGGAATATGCTCTTGGCGTAAACCTGATGAACCAGCATCTTACATATTTTTCTTTTGCCGGGGCCAGAAAATATGATTATCCACCTTCATTTGATTATCATGAACCATGGTGGAACAATTACAAATATATCAATGACCATTATGCGAGGCTCTCCATGGCCTTATCGGCAGGAAACCAGGTAAATGACATACTTGTCCTTGAACCCACGACATCTGCCTGGTTATATGACTCTTATGCGGCAAGAAATACTAAGGTCAGTGAGATCGGGCAGGCATTTCAGTCATTCATTACAACTCTTGAAAAGAAACAGGTCGAATATGATCTTGGATCTGAGAACATTATCAAGGATATGGGATCAGTCAGAAACACGAAATTTATTGTTGGCCAGTGCAGTTACTCAACTGTTGTAATCCCTCCTTTGATGGAGAATCTCGATTTAGAGACATACAAGCTTCTTGAAAGATTTGTATCAAATGGAGGCAGACTGGTTGCCTTTTCTATTCCTTCGCTTGTTGACGGAGCGCCGGATGAAGGATTGAACGAATTCCTCAGGAAAGAGGCCGGCAGGATCAATAAGGAACAGAACCTGACCCCGGAAATCATAAGCAAATATTTCGTTGACAGCAATGTCAGTTTTTCAGATCTGATCGGCGGCGATCTTTATCATCACCGGAGGAGTCTGGCAGATGGTCAGCTGCTTTTCCTGGCAAATTCAAACCTTACGCAATCTCTCAAAGGATCAGTGAAGATCAGTGGAGCAGATGCCATCGAAATGAATACTGTGACAGGTGAAATAACCGGTTATCCAAATGTTAGGGAAAACGGAAGCATAAGCTTCTCTATTGACCTCCCTCCTGCCGGAAGCCTGCTTGTTTTTATACCCGGGATAAAACATGAAAACTATGCAGTGCCTTCACTGCCTCAAAACCAAGAAATATTATCTCCTTCTTCACCCTTGCTGGTAACACGCGACAATGACAATGCAATTGCAATTGAATTTTGTGATCTTCTCCTTGGAGATGAGTTAACAAAAGATCTTCAAACATATTACGCAGCCGATAAGGTCTTTAAAAACTACGGATTTAAGAACGGAAATCCGTGGAACACTTCGGTGCAGTTTAAAACCAGAACTGTTGACCGGGATACTTTTGGAACCAGTACCGGATTCACAGCAACTTATCATCTCAATATTAAGAATGCTTTTGATTTCTCATCCATGAAAGCAATCGTGGAAAGACCATCACTCTGGAGTGTAACCCTTAATGGAGCTGAAATAAAGCCTGAAGCCGGAAAGTGGTGGCTCGACAGGGAATTCGGCGTCTTTAATATTGGTGGTCTGGCAAAGAAAGGCGAAAATATCTTAACTGTCAAAGCAAACCCGATGAAGGTGCATGCTGAAATTGAACCGGTTTATATTACCGGGGATTTTTCAGTTTTGCCTTATGAGAAAGGGTGGACAATCGAACCTGCTGTGAAGACATTAACAACCGGAAGCTGGAAAGACCAGGGAATGCCCTTCTATTCATGGGGAGTGACTTATAGCAGCGAATATCATATCGAAAAACCTGAAGGTCAATACTTTGTCAGACTGAATAACTGGAGCGGAACAGTTGCTGAAGTAATTGTGAATGACAAACCAGCTCCTGTCATTGCCTTTCCTCCATATGAATCGGATATAACAGGTTTAATCGGGACCGGATCCAATAAAATACAGGTAAAAGTGATCGGAAGCCTTAAGAATCTTATGGGTCCACATTTCAATAATCCCGGACCGGGATTGGTCTCACCGGGTTCCTTCAGAAGTGTTAAATCCTATCCGGCCGGGAAGGATTATCAGCTTCTGGACTATGGTTTGTTTGAAGAGTTTGTAGTGTCAAATATGAGATAGGCGTCAGGCGTCGGGCGTCGGGCGTCAGGCAATAATTATTTTGACCTATATTTTATCAATGCTGTCAGCATAGCACTGATTTTACCACATTCCGTTTCCAGAGAATTATATTGATTTTCTTCAATATATCCTATTTCCATGCCAATTATTAGCTGAGTCCTAAGTTCAGCTATTGATCCTCTGGCAATATAAAAATGTCGTATACTCTGTTTATCAGTATCCAGATTGTCTCCTTCCGCTATATTCGAGGGTACTGATACAGAGGCCCTTCTCATCTGGTCCTTCAAACCATAATCCTTAATGAAAGCTCCATCTTCTGTTATTTTGTAAATGGTGACAGCAAGATCTTTAGACTGTTGCCATACCTTTAATTCATTGAAATTTCCCATAGTGCAGCATTTTTAGTAATAGACATATA
>DAIUKI010000350.1:0-2182 GCA_036848255.1 Bacteroidales bacterium
GGCCCTTGATGCCGGTGAGGAATGGGTATATTACAGGGTGGGCAGGGAAGAGGCCGCAAAGCATATTCCGGAAGGCACTGAAATTGAAGCGAATTTTGGTCCAAGGAATATGGGCGCCGGACCATCAGGAATTGGAAGCATGAATATTAAAACCGGTGAAATCAGGTTTGTTGTTGCCATTCCTTTTCAGGTTGGGCATATTCAGACAAATCCATGGGTTCCCGGCGAGATTGTTTTCTGCTGGGAGACGGGAGGGAAGGCGCCCCAAAGGACATGGACTGTAATGTCCGATGGAACCGGACTTCGTCCGCTCTATCCCGAGTCGGAGCAGGAATGGGTTACCCATGAGGCCATCATAACTAAGGATGAGGTTGCAATTGCCATAATGGGTCACCGGAAGGTTGGGACTCCGGTACAGCCGGCCGATCCGGCCAATCCGGGTCAGGAGGTTGGCTGGGGTTCTTCGGGAACACGCGAAAAACCGACAGGACTCGGAATAGTGAACCTAAGAACCAGGGAAATGATAATTGCAGGACAGACTCCCTCGGGAAGCGGACTCTGGCATGTAAACGGGTCAGCCGATGGCAGATGGGCGGTGGGAGATGACTTTGCAAGGAATATTTACCTTATCGACAGACATACCCATGAGATGATCCTGCTTTCAGCGGGACACAAAACGACCGCTTCAGATCACCCTCACCCTACCTTCAGCCCTGACGGAACCAGGATAGAAATACAGTCGGCAATGCTGTCTGAAAATAACCGGTCAATGAATATCTGTATTATTCCGGTACCGGAAGAATGGCTAAAACGAAAAGATTAAGAGACAGAAGACCGAAGACGGAAGATCGAAGACGGAAGACCGAAGACGGAAGACGGAAGCAATCCAGGGTTATTTAAACAGCTTTGGCGCAAACTCCGAAAGATACACCCGCCAGTTTGTCCAGGTGTGACCACCTTCGCTTTCCCTGTATTCATAGGGCATTTTCATTGCATCGAGCTTCTGCCTGTATTCGGTGTTGTACTTGTATAGAAAGTCGGTCTTTCCGATACCTATCCAGTAAAGCTTGTATCCGTTTTTCATCTGCTGCTGAAGTGCTGCATCGACATTCTCGTAAACCTTTGAGGTCACCTTGTCATTTGGCATTATAGCTGCTGAAAAGAGACCTATATAATCAAATGTGTCGGGATAATATCTTGAAATATGCATTGAATGGTACCCTCCCATAGAGAGACCGGTGATTGCACGCCCCGATTTTGATGTAATTACATTGTAATTACGTTCCACGAAGTTGATTATATCCATGAAAGTCTCTTCATACCTGCCGTCCATGGTGTTGGGCAGCTGCATGGATGGCTTTAGAAATCCCAGGCTCGATTCACCAGGAGCACCCTCCTGCACCACGTTCCCGTTTGGCATTACAACGATCATCGGTTTTGCTTTTCCCTGTGCGATAAGGTTGTCGAGGATCTGTGAAGTTCTTCCCAGGTTGATCCATGCTTCCTCATCGCCGCCCATACCGTGAAGCAGGTAAAGAACAGGGTATTTCTGTTTGCCTGTTTCGTAGCCGGGAGGTGTATAGATGGTTATCCGCCTTGTCATGCTGATGGAAGGTGATTCATACCACCTGCGCGACACTGTACCGTGAGGGACTTTATTGACCTTGTAAAGATCGCCCTTACCGCCTCCGGTAATCAGCACGTTGGTCACAGATGCAACATCGCGGATCAGGTAGACATTGTTCGGGTCGGTGCATCGCATGCCGTCAACATTAAAGGAATAGCTATACAGGTCGGATTCAAGCGGAACTGTAGTAAATGTCCAGAGACCTTTTTCATCCTTTGTCATCTTTTCCGACCCCGGGGTATAGCCCTGCATCGGCATCCAGTCGCCGGATATCCTCACCTCCTTTGCGTCAGGTGCCATGAAACGGAATGTTACCGAATTATCGGCATTTATTTCCGGTGAAGTGATATTGGCTCCTCCAAAAAGGGCCTGCTGGGAATACGATGTGCCATAAAGCAGCAGAAATGATAGAATCGTAATTATAAATTGCTTTTTCATGATGTAATTTATTAAGTAGTTACGAATTTCTTTTTATCCTCCCTGCATATTGATTTTAAAAGCCTCCTTGCCGACATTACCCCTGTCGGTAATCCCCCTCCCGGCTCGACCCATTGA
>DAIUKI010000350.1:2282-3614 GCA_036848255.1 Bacteroidales bacterium
CCTCCTTGCCGACATTACCCCTGTCGGTAATCCCCCTCCCGGCTCGACCCATTGACCGCACATATAGAAACTGCTTAACCCCGGTAATGTCTGCGGCATAGGTTTCATTATTGTAAATGAATTTTCCGGGGTGAGCTGCCATCCTTCAAAACTGCCCTTCCAGTTTCCTGTATATTTTTCAAAAGTCATCGGAGTTGCCACATCAGTCATTTCGACCTGTGATGAAATTCCGGGGAAACGCTGTTCAAGAAGGGTAATAACAGTTTGGGCAATTTCTTCTTTTTTATGATCATATACCACTCTTTCCCCGTGGAGTTTTTTCCAGTACTCATAATCTGTTTCGAGCATTACAGTTAGTACTGTCTTCCCTTCTGGAGCCATTGACGGGTCATGGTGATATAGATGCACAGGCAGCCTTTCAACCATCCTGTCGCCAACCATTATCTTCTCTTTCAGCGGGAAGCTGAATCCTGAGACTGAAATATTGACATCATCGAATTTCCGGTTCACGCCAAGTCCGATGAAGATCAGTGGATAAAATGGGATCCATTTCTCATACATATGCCTTATCCTGTCGTCAGTGTATTTTCCTTCGAGCATTTTGAAGATTGTAGAATAACCGTCGGCACAGGAGATAACTTTTGAACTGTGGTATTCGGTGTCATCGTCAAGCCTGATTCCTGAAGCCTTGCTGCCGTCAGTAAGAATCTTTTCAACACGCTTTTTGTAGTGAATTGTGCCGCCGAGTGATTTATAACGATCCTCAAGGGCTTTTGATAATGGCATTGATCCGCCAAGAGGGTATCCGGCATTCCTTTTATGAAGATATGCAAATGTGAAGAAAAGGAACAATATTGAAAACTCAGGCATCCACAACTCATCAAAAGCTTTTTTCAGAACAGGATCCTTAAATCCGGAAGCAAACTCCTTTCCGGTGATCTTCATCCATTCCTGCAACTTTTTTCCTTTGGTGACAAATGTCCACCCAAGGCGCAACTTGTTAATCAGCTTTTGGACTAAAGGGGCATCTTTTGAAGGCATATCAAATGCAAGGCAGGTCCTTATTGCATTTATGAATTCCCCGATTTTTCCGGCATCCTGCGGAGAGAATTCAAGAAGATGTTTTTCAAGCCTGTTCACATCCGTATAAAAAGTCAGCACGCGTCCGTCTGATGATTCAAAATGCACGTATTCATCCATATAGATGAATTCCCTGCCCTGTGTAACACCCACCTCCTCCCAGAAATCATGCATGCTGCTTTCGGGAGAGGACCCCACGAACCAGTGAATGCAACCATCGATTATATATCCCTTTCTCTTCCAGGAAGTGCA
>DAIUKI010000351.1:0-1912 GCA_036848255.1 Bacteroidales bacterium
CTTCTTCAGCCTCCCTCGATGGCATTCCGTAAGGGGGGAAGTCAAGTCCGGCCTCTTCTATATTATTTTCTGTGAGTCCGGGAGCGAGAGGATAATCAAAAACACCGGTATTGGCAACGTAGGCAAATTTCCCGTCCGGGGAAATGTCGATCCCGAGTGGAAAGCGGCCGACAGGAATGCAATGTAAAAGTTTATCCTTCCCGACATCCATGATCACCATCCTGAAGTTGAACTGATCAAGGATAAAAAGTCTCTTCTCATCCTCAGACAATATAATATCACCGACAAAACTATCATGGTACTCATGACCATCGCATATTCCGTTAATAGTAGTTCGCTTTGTATTTTCAGGGGATGAAATATCAAGGGAAATTATGTCTCCGCTATCACCGCCGCTTAACCAGGCTCTTTTATTGTCATTTTTTATTGCCGCGCCCATATAGGAGCCCTTATCCCGGAATGGAGCTGTTACTTCCCTTATGCTGTTGTCACGGGTGTTTATCAAAGTTAGGAGGTTATTATGAACTGAAAGTGCAAGCGATCCATCGGGCGACAGTGCCAATCCGAATGGATCGGGAGCGATACGAACAAATTCTCCGCAGGGCTTTATAACTCTTCCGTTAGGGATAATGCTTTCACCATCGGCATCAATCCCGCAGTAACGGTCCATCCCTGGTACCTGAAGAGTCGAAACCATATGCTTTTTATCACAGGAAACAAGAATCAATATTAAAAATATAGTAAGTATTTTTTTCATGACATTCAAGTTGGAATTTAAGGGTTCATTTAACCGAAAGAAATCACAGGATATACTGTACATGCGGTGCATTTCTTTTTATCATGCAAAAATGAATTTTATTTTGTTTTGTACAGTATCTGAATTTCATCACTGGTTAGCCCCCTGTTATATATTCGCAATTCGTCTATAATCCCATTAAAATGATTATTGCTTCCGGAGCCCAGGGCTAAGCTATTTCCAATAAATACAGGTTCGTCCGGACTATCAAAATAAATATCATATTCCCTTTGCTTTTTTGCACATAAGACCCCATTGATCCAGGCTTCAATAGTAGTACCAGTTACATTTATTACACAATGAGTCCAGGTTCCGATTACAAGTCTCTTGGGATTCAATATAGTCCAAAGTGATGGGTCTGATGGGTATGCTGATAACTCTCCGGGTTCCAGATACGATTTGACATTATCATGTTCAGCAGATGAAAATCCATATCTGTAAAATGCAGCCGAGAGGCGATTGTCATTTCTGGTTTCCCCACCTCCAAATGAATATATCAGGAAACTTCTTAAGTGTGTCGTCATGTTATATTTCCCAATAATAACACCATTGTTCTCAGTCCCTGTGGCGCCTCTTGATTTTACCCAGAATGAAAAACTTAATCCATTATCAGAATTGATTGTATTCATTAATTGAATGTAGTCAGATATCCCATTGAAGTCTAAAGCCTGTCCACGTTTACCTGAGACATATTTACTTTCAGTATAATTAATACCGTTATTATCATTGCCGCTTGCATCGTTAATATTTCCATTGAAAGGATAATATAAAATAAGACCACTTGTCGGTGCATGATATTCCTTTGTGCATGAGGTCACAATAAAGAAAGTTATCAAAATGAAAATTATGAAGTATAGGACAGATTTCATGATTTTATATTTTTAAGCGGATGAAGTTATAAATTTCCACCGAAAAGGATGCATAAAATAAAAAGCCCGAGAACCGAGGGCTGGTAATAATTTATTGATATCAGGATTTACATAGTTCAATTTTTATATTACATTTGCCATCGCTTTTGAAAATCGGGGTGTGGTCACGCAGAGCGTGATAAACTCCATTGGCTAGCGCATCACGCAGGGCGTGAGGATCGTCCGTTCGGGATGTGATTGGTCAGCA
>DAIUKI010000351.1:2012-3571 GCA_036848255.1 Bacteroidales bacterium
CAGTTGGTCCCGCCACGCCGGGCGTGGCGAGGATCCTCGAAAAATCTGATTCCGCTATAGCGGAATCAGATTTTTCGGGAATAGCGCATCACGCAGGGCGTGAGGGTCGTCATGCCCTAGATTTTTTGCCCTTTTTCTTTCCTTAGACAGTAAATTCAGCTCCTGAGCTGAGAAGTCTGGGGGGATTGCCGACCTCCGGTTTCACCGGAGGTTATTCACATATCGCCACCTAAGTGGCTTCCTTGTTCTAACCGCTCCCCGGTTTATAAGACACTTAGGAATGACATACTGTATTCAGGTGTCGTTTATTTAGAGTTGCGTGATCCCTTCCCGATTAGATTAGCATCACGTCTCCTCAAAATGAAATGGATGGATTCATTTTTGTCCTGGTTAACAGAATACGCTTGAACAAAATCCCAACCCTTTTTATCCATCATGTTAAGCACTTGGGTCAAGTTGTTAAGTTGCATCATGTTATCCTTTTTTATGACCTGACCAGAATCAATATAGACATTGTAATTATACTTTGCTGCAAATACAGGATACCCTATTACTTCACAGTATTTGATAAAAGTAGTGTCAACCTGTGCATAAAGAGAAGTCCCGGCAAAAATCAGTAGCAAAGCAAATAGTATCTTTTTCATAGTAAGCAATTTGTTTAAAGGTAAAAATGTTTTTGCATTAAGTGTCAGGCTTTACTTTCACTTTGACCTGTTATGCCGACAAGTAGTGAACATGCCCAGCCTTGGTTATCTGCGCACATCTGCTTAATCTGCGGGAAAATATTTTAACATATTCCTGGAAGCTGAATCCTTAAGGTGTTACAATTCTTCCCATAAAGGCAAAACTATCCCTTACACCATCAACTTTTCCAGAGATAGTTTTATCAGAATTAATTGTCAGGGAAACATAATAGATTCCGTTATCCGTAAACATCTTAAACTTCTTTTTGTGCCTTACGGGCTGATTTAATATCTTGAGAATTGCAAATAAGAGAAATCCCACAGCAAATAATTAATAGAACCTTCCTCATCATAACACTGACTTATTTTCATCAATTATTAAAGTTATGTCATAAAAAAGTCAAAGTCAAATTTATTTAACATCCTGATAATTGTCTTACAGTATTTTCATCCATTGGTCTATGAACATTCATAGGTATTAAATTGTTTTTAATCAGGAATTTTATTTCCTTATATTATCTGCAGAAGTCAGACAAAAGTAAGTACCAAAATTGAATTGTCAGAAAAATATTTAGCTATGAATTATCGAATCGAAAAAGACACAATGGGTGAGGTTTTGGTGCCTGCCGATTATTATTGGGGGGCTCAAACTCAACGTTCAATATTGAATTTCCCGATAGGTCCGGCGGCATCCATGCCAGTTGAAATTATTCATGGGTTTGGATATTTAAAAAAAGCGGCGGCGATTGTCAACAACAGATTTGGTTTGTTGTCTACTGAAAAAATGAAAATCATTTCTCAGGTATGTGATGAAATTACAGTAGGAAAACTTGATGACCAGTTCCCTCTGGTTATCTGGCAAACAGGTTCAGGAAC
>DAIUKI010000352.1:0-3555 GCA_036848255.1 Bacteroidales bacterium
AAAATCATAAAATTCCCGTTTATTAGAAGTTTTTCTAAAATTCAGATCAACATTAAATCCTTGTGACAAAACGGAAGCTGATATTTATTGTAGACGATGATCCCGTAGTAAATATGCTGGTTACCCGACGTTTCATCCAGGAAGGATATATTCTCAGGTCATTCAGATATGGTGAGGAGTGCCTGAAGGAACTCGATGATGAACCGGATCTTGTAATTCTTGACTATTATTTTATCAGCGGCGGCAATACAGTCATGAACGGGATGGAGGTTTATAACAGAATTAAGGAATTGAAGCCGGATACCAAAGTCATAATTCTTTCTGGACAGGAAAAAGGAGAAATTGTCTTAGATTTGGCCAGAAAAGGGATCGACGGCTATGTTATTAAAGATACCTCACTCATCGACAATCTTCTTGTCTCAGTACGTGGTATAATTTGAAAGGGATTAACCCTGTTTACCTTAGCACAAAATTATAGGTGATAGTCCCCTTTTGAACGGCAGGAGCGTCGGATTTGGCTTCAAATCTGGCCTTAAGTGCTGCCTCCCTGGCGACCTTAAGCAGATAATCATCAAGCGTTGTGGAACCGGTAAATCCTGGTCTTGCCTGTATGACTTTTCCTGATCTGTCGACACTGACTTCAACAACAACTTTCCCTCCTTCCTGGTAATCATAATTGGGTTTTGGTAATGACTGGACATTGCGACCGCCAAGATCGTATGAGATTCCCTGGTTGCCAAGTCCGCTGCCATCGCCCCGGTTTTTCGAATCCACAGATCCTGTCGGGACACCCTGGTTTCCGGTTCCTCCGGCTTCGCCCTCACTTTTAGATGTTGTTCCGGCATTTTTTGAGTTTGCAAGTGCGTCACGGGTTTTGTTCATAATGTCGGCCTGCCGTTTCTGCTCAGCTTCAATCCTTTTTCTTTCTGCATCTTCAGCTACTTTCTTCTTTCTTTCGGCTTCAAGCTGCTCTTTAAGTTTCCTGTCAGCTTCGATCTTTTCAAGCCGTTTCCTTTCAACTTCAGGATCTACCTTTTTTACTTCGGGAGCCTCCTCATTATTCTGTGTTAGCAGTGCCTTTTCCTTCTGAACCTCGTCAGCCGGGGCGGGCTGAGGAACAGATGCCTCTTCCTGCACAGGGGGAGGTGAGGGTTCAATCATCCCAAAACCAGTCTCGTCAGTTCCGAAATTCACAAGGATGCCTTCCTCATTTTCAGGCGGTTCCGGCAGTCTGAAAGCTACCACAACCAGCATGAATAACAGGACGGAACCAATTATTATGGTGCCGGCGATCCCTTTCTTCTTTTCGGATGGGATCCTTCTCAGGTCGTTATTTGGATGAGGTTGCAATTATCAGTTTATAATTATTTGCCTGTGCAATATTTAATACAGCCACTACAGTTTCGAAAGGTACGCTTTTATCTGCATGCAGCGAAATATATGTTTCAGGATCTGCTCCCAGCTTCTGTTTCAGGAGGGCTTCAAGTGTCTCCAGTGTGACAGGCTGCTGTTCAAGATAGTATTTCTGGTCAGCCGTTATTGAGATGGTGGTCTGAGGTTTAGCCGATGTTTGCGTACTCCCTTTCGGAAGAAGCAATTTGAGGGCAGTGGGATGAACAAGCGTTGATGTAAGCATGAAAAAGATAAGCAGGTTGAACACTACATCTGTCATCCCCACCGAACTGAAGTTAATGCTTATCTTATTTCTCTGTGATATTGCCATTTTAACGTACTATTTTTAACGGTTCATTTAGAATATCCAGAAATTCAGTATTTGTCGCCTCAAGGTTAAAAACCACTCTTTCCACCCTTACAACCAGGGTATTGTAGGCAAAATATCCCAGGATACCGAAAATAAGACCAGCTACTGTTGTAATGAGCGCGGTATAAATACCACCCGACATCATTGAAACATCAATATTATTTCCTGCCATTTCCATATTGTAGAACGACCGTACCATTCCGATGACAGTACCGAGGAAGCCGAGCATTGGTTCAGCGCCGGTTATTGTAGCAAGTGTGGGAAATCCCCTTTCGAGCTTTGAAATTTCAAGCTTACCCACATTTTCAACTGCCGTGCTTATATCCTGCAGGGGCCTGCCCAGCCTGCTGATCCCTTTATCGATCATACGGGCCGACGGACTGTCAGTCGATTTGCAGAGTGCCATGGCGGCATCAATCTTTCCATCGTGTATATAATCCTTGATCCTGTTCATGAAATTGGCATCCTCCCTGGTAGCTCTTGTTATGACATAGAACCTCTCAATAAAAATATATGTGGCCACCAGGAATAAAACGAAGATAGGAATCATTACCCATCCACCTTTGATTGCGAAATCCAGGAGTGTAAGTCTCTCTGCTGCTGCCGGTTGTGCTGCCGAAGGTAACTCCTGCATAAAAAATTGTAAAAATCCCATATTTTCCCCTTTTATTAATTAGTTAATATACAATCAATTATCCACTTTGTCTTTATTTTTTCACGGGCGAAGGTATTAAAAAACGGAAAAATGGCATGGTCTATTATTGTGTGTTAATAACATTGTGACAATATTTATCAACTCTCATTCTACAATGGTGACATCATCCTCTTTTTTTAATTCGGATTTGTTTTTCTTCTTTAACAGATCGGAGAATTTGTTGAAATCCTGCCTGAATGTAAGTCCCAGTCCCTGTGTGTAATCAGCGCCTTTTCCCGTATAGGGCTTGTTATATCTGTTGAACACTTTAAATCTTACTTTTTCAGAAAGTGCGATTTCAACATCAAAATCTCCGATCAGCGGAGTCTCCTCAGCCTCGGTTCCGGCAACATCAAAGTTCCCGTTAATTGTTACCTTATCGTTCAGCAGCTGGGTAGAAAGCGCCACCTGGAGCTCCTGGGAGTTGATATCCCTGGTTCCTGGGGTGTACAGGAATCCGACATTGAAGTCATTACTGATCTGAGAAAGCCAGTTGCTCACCTGGTTGGCCAGCATCTCGGTTGAGGTTACAAGTGCTGCAGATGTCCCTGTTGATGAGGCCCCTGATGATGCCCTGAAAGATGGATCTGCATAAAAGCTGTTCATAACCAGTAGATATATAAACTGTTTGCTTAATTCTTCTTCAGTAGTGATTGCATTTCGCAGGTAAGTTCTCGTCTCTTCATCTGCATTGGGCAGATAGATATTAAATCCGACAACAGGATTAAAGAGATTTCCTGAAAGGTTGAGCTGGGGCTCGACTGGGATTCTTGCCTGGTATTTTGGGTCCTGCAATATTGGAAAGAGTATCGGTTCCAGCGATGTCTTGATATTCCTGTATTTTGCGGTCAAATCTATTTCTGCATTTTCAAGGTCACCTGTGAAGGATACCTTACCTCCATTGTCAACTTCAAACCTTTTGTTAAGTATATTTTTAAGTGTGAACAGGTAATCACCTTCTTGAATTATGTAATCTCCAAAAATTTTAAATTCACCCTTTCTGTTAAGGCTGATGTTAAGTTTTCCTTCACCCTGTCCCCTTATAACATCGCCCGCCTTGGGATCGATAAGCAATTGAACTTCTGCATCAGGTGTAACG
>DAIUKI010000353.1:0-3545 GCA_036848255.1 Bacteroidales bacterium
ATACCCGCAATGCGGCTTCTTCAGTGGGACGCTTGAAGATTATGTCAGGGAGAAATCATATCTCCTTAAAAACAATAAGCATGATCTTATAGTCCTCTCCGATATTATTGAGCATATTCCGGATGACCTTGATTTCCTGAAGCTAGTACGGCATGTATCTGAATATGTGGTTGTGAACCTTCCTCTGGAGAAATCGTATAAAAACCGGAATCGCAACTATGGAACTGATGATCCATCTGGCCATCTTCACTGCTATGACAGGAAAATCGCAAGGAAGCTTTTTAGTGATGCCGGATTTTTACTGATAAAGGATAAAACCTCAACTGCCACTTCGGATGCCCAATTTTCGGTGATATATAAAAAGAACCGTGGGTTAAGGGTAAGGTCAAAACCATTGCTAAGGAGGATCTTCTGGTCAGCCTGGTATGCAGCAGAGGATGTGTTCAAGCGTGTAAGCGGGGAGACATCAGTAAAAATATACGGAACCAGTTATTTTGCATTTTTCAGGAGCTCCTGATAGACTTCAGATATCGATTTGACAAAGGATTCGGGACTATATTTCTCAAGAACATAATCTCTGATGGCTTTTCTGTCGTACGAACCCAGTCTCCCTGCGACATACCTTATCGCTGCTGCAAGCTCCGCCGGATTTTCCTTTTCGATCAGAATTCCTGTCTCTTTAGTTATGATTTCCTCCGGTCCTCCGCATTTTGTAGCTATAACCGGCAATCCGCAGGCCATTGCTTCAACCACCACAACCCCGAACGTCTCATCCCTGCTTGGGAGAACATAAAAATCGAGCTTCGAATAAAAGTCAAGTATGGCTTCCGGTTTTATTTCTCCATAGAAGATACATTTCCCTTCCGGATCAAGCTCTTTGGCCATATCCTTGAATTTTGTCAGGAACTTTCCGTCACCACCAATGTGCACCGTCAGCTCCAGATCTTTCAGAAGCGGCAATGCCTTGATTAATATGTCCAGTCCCTTCCTGTAATTTCCCATTCCCCCAAGGATTCCTGCATTCAGTTTTTTATCTTTTGATGAGGTGCCGGTCAATGAAAACTTTTTCATCTCCACGACATTGGGAACTACATAGACCGGACGCTTGCAGTAACGGTTAATGTCATCCTTCAGTGCATGGCTGACGGCTACTACGCATGCGGAATGATTAAGTGTATAGAGCACACTTGTCTTATGGATCAGGCTCCTGAAGTATTTATTTATCCACGAATGCTCGGTAAGAACGCATGGGATACCTTTCCGTTTCTGTAGTATTGTTCCAAGGAAACCTCCTGGATAGGACAAATGACTGTGGATGATGTCTATTTTTTTTCTGTCAAGGATCTCATGGCTGATAAACTTGTAAGTATCCTTTAGATATTTAACCTGATTTATTACCGGAAATGATTTACAGGTGGTAAGCTCATACTCGGTGACCCTTCCGTTTTGCCTTTTAATAACTGAATATTTTGAAAACGGAGCCAGGCGCCCATAGTCAACCCTGAAATAAACAACAATTACATCATGTTCCATGCTCAAGGCCAGCGCCTGATCGTGAATGAAGAGTCCCCTCCATTTAATTGCTGCATCGGGATATGAGTGGGTCAGAAGTAAGATATTCATTTCAGGCTCCGTAAATTTTTAGCAGATTCTCTTTGACATTGGTGGTATTGAATTCGTTCAGAATAGCCAGATATCCGTTTTCCCCCATTTGATTTCTTAAATCAGCATCCGCTGAGAGTTTAATTATGGCTGACTTCAACTCCTCAGGATTTGAATAGATTATCCCGCATTTGTACTTTTCAATAAGTCTCTTCTGAGGCCCGCAATCCGAAGCTATCACAGGCTTTTTACCAAGCATGTAATCGAATATCTTGTTTGCCACCCCCGATTCATGCTGGGGGTTTTTATGGAAGGGTGCAATACAGATGTCTGAAAATTCAAGATAAGAACTCAATTCGGAAAGATCAATCCATGGGATGTGATAAATCCTGCCGGTTAACAGATCTGAGCTTACTGCGTTGAAAAATCTCTCCCTGTCCTTTTTGTCGACAGGTCCAATGAGAAGAAAGACGGATGGGTGATTTTCGTTTGCAAGCTTTCTGAAAACATCAATAACATCAAACACACCTCTTCTCTCAGCAACAACCCCGAAATAGAAAATGACGGACTTGCTCTTATCGATATTGACCTTAACGATTGCCGGTTTTTCAGGTACCTGAAGCGACAGATCCGGCACGTTCGGCAAAGTTGTGAACTTTTCCTTCCGGAATTCCGGATACCGTGCTGTAAGTGTATCCCTGAAATCTTCACTCAGGACAATAATCGTGTCGGCATAGCCAAGATATTCCTTCTCTTTTTTCTGCCAGGCAAATGACCTGGAGATCATATTCCTTAAAAATCCTTTAGTCCAGTTGTAGGTGGTTACGACGAAAGGGTAGTTCTCATGGAGATCAAGGATCATCGGGATAAGTTTCCCCGTCTTTTTAATCCCGGTCCTGGCTGCTTTTGACATGTAGAGATCGTGTACATGCAGTGCATCTATACCGTTTTCATTTATGAATTTTTTAATCCTAAAGCCCCATATCCACTCATAGGCCGGGATGGCATTAAGGAAAAAGAAAAGGATATTCTTTAGTCTTCTCCTGATTATGATTCTGGAGACATTTAATCCTTCAATGGGTTTGTATTCCAAGTTGTCAAAACCGAAGCACAGGACAAAGACTGAATGCCCCGCTTCTTTCAGGATCCTGGTCTCCCGAAGTACCCGCTTGTCGTCATTAAGTTCGTTATCAACAACAACTCCGATATTCATTTTAACAGTGCAATTACTTTTTTAACCAGGTTTTCCCTGGAGTACCCCTGAGGAGGGGCCTTAACATTTATTCCCCTGTTTAGAGCAAGCGTTTTCAGATATTCTGCAATTCCGGTTGAATCATCATAATCGAAAGTCTTTCCATGTCCTGTTTCTGTGAGGATCCTTGCCGCGTCGCCATCGACCGGCCCGAGACAGATCACCGGCTTGCCCGCAGCAAGATATTCGAATAGCTTACCGGTTATTATACTGCCTGAGCTTTCATGGTCGGGTATTATGAGCAGCAAAACGTTTGTCCGGAGCATATTTTTTACAGCAGTGGAATGGTCCGAATATGGGATGAATTCAACATTTGAAATTCCGGCTGATAACATTATCAACCCTTTCTGTTCCGGGGAAACAACTCCTGTAAATTTAAGTCTGAAATCTACACCATTATCAGTGAGCCTGCCCAGGGCATTCAGAAATCCGTTTACCGGATAGATCCCTGCAAGGGTCCCGATGTAAGAAATAGTAAATATTTCAGGATCTGTTGAATCATATCCTTTAAAATCATCCTCATCATACCCGTTTGGGACCACCTCAAATTTTCCTTCAATACCGGGAACCCTGGAACTGAATATTTCCTTCAGGGATATCCCAACAGTGATTATCCTGTCGGCTGATTTCAGTACTTTTTTTTCATATGCCCTATCAATGCTCCTTGCTAAAAATGTGGGATAAAACTTTT
>DAIUKI010000354.1:0-3544 GCA_036848255.1 Bacteroidales bacterium
ATAAATCATGAATTGTTTACACTTGTTGATTCTGAAGATGAGGTTAAAGCCTCGGCAGAAGCTGTAAGGCTGACCCGTTCAGGGGAGGCCGATATTACAATGAAAGGGATGGTTGGTACCGATAAATTCCTGAAGGCGGTAATGGATAAAAGCAACGGACTGATGCATCCCGGTGCTGTACTGAGTTATGTCTGTGCAATCGAATTGCCAGCTTATCATAAGCTATTGTTTATCACCGATCCGGCAGTTATACCTGTACCATCGCTTGAGCAGAAAATTGAAATGGTTAAATACGCCATTGAAATGGCGAGGAAGTTTGGAATTAACAAGCCAAAAGCGGCTCTTATTTCAGCCTCGGAAAAACCAGGCAGACATTTTAAAAGTCAGGAGGATTACAAGATAATGTGCAGCATGGTAAAAAAAGGAGAAATTGCAGATTGCATAATGGACGGCCCGCTCGATATTTTCCTTGCCTGCGATAAGAAAAGCGTTGATATTAAGGGGATCAATACCCCTGTAAACGGAGATGCGGATATACTTCTTTTCCCTTCCCTCGAATCGTCGAATCCATTCTATAAAGGTCTGATGCTGTTTGCACAGGGAGAGCTCGCGGGACTTTTACGAGGTACAGAAAATCCTGTCATTGTCATGTCGAGAAGCGAAAGTGAAAAGTCGAAGTTTTATTGCATTGCACTTGCATGTTTAATGGCGTAATTATCTGTTTTCAGATATAAATTGTATGTCCAAACGGTTAATACTGGCAATCAATCCCGGATCCACCTCCACGAAATTTGCTCTTTTTGAGGAGGAGAACCTGATCTTTGAAAGAACCCTCAGGCACACTTCCGAAGAAATTTCGGGCTTCAAGAAAATAACTGATCAGTTCCATTTCAGGAAAAATTTGATAATGAATGAGTTGTCCGGGTATAATATTGATCTCGCATCAATAGCTGCTGTCGTTGGACGGGGTGGATTAATCAAGCCTATCGAATCAGGTATTTATGAGGTTAATGTAAAAATGATTGAGGATCTTAGAACAGGTATTCTGGGGCAGCATGCCAGCAACCTTGGTGGTTTGATTGCGGATGATATTGCCTCGGCATTACCAGGGGCTAAAGCCTACATTGTTGATCCCGTGGTAGTTGATGAGCTTGAACCTGTGGCCAGGCTTTCAGGCCATCCTGCAATCGAACGGATTTCGATTTTACATGCCCTGAATCAGAAAGCTGTTGCCCGTATTTATGCAGGTTCTGTTAATCGTCAGTATGAGGATTTGAACCTGATAGTTGTGCACATGGGAGGAGGGATAAGCGTTGGGGCACACAGGAAAGGCAGAATTATTGATGTCAATAATGCCCTCAACGGAGATGGTCCATTTTCGCCTGAGCGCTCCGGGGGCCTCCCTTCCGGTCAGCTTGTTGATCTTTGCTTCTCAGGGAAATACTCTCAACAGGAATTGAAGTCGATGATCACAGGCAAGGGCGGAATGGTAGCATATCTGGGAACCAACAACTTTATTGAGGCCAACAATAGGGCAGATACCGGTGATCCGGAGGCTGTGCTGGTGATAAACGCAATTGCCTATCAGATCTCAAAAGAGATCGGAGCCATGGCATCAGTTCTTGAGGGCAGTGTCGATGCCATTATTCTGACAGGCGGCCTTGCCTACGAGGAATCGCATGTGGAGAGGATCAGGAAAATGGTTGAATTCATAGCCAAAGTAGTCGTATTTCCTGGTGAGGATGAGATCAAGGCTCTGGCTTATAATGGATTGCTTGCTCTCGACGGGAAGATCGGAATAAAGACATATTCTTAGTACATGACCTAAGGATTATTTACAGCTACAGGCAACACTTTCCCGTTAAAATATTTGTTACCATTTATGGCAAAATATGAAATGAATTCGGCCATTCCTTTTGGACCAATGGGAGCTTTTAACCCAGGGAATGCATTTTCGAACATCCGGGTCTGAACCGAACCGAGCGCGAGGCAATTAACACTGATCCCTGATTCATTCAGTTCCCCTGCCAGGCATTCGCTAAGGCATGAAAGGGCAGCCTTTGAGGCGCTGTAAACCGCAAGTCCCCTGTACTTTGAACTGCCCTGGAATCCGCCCATGCTTGAAATATTTACAATATGGGCACCTTCCGCCATCAATGGTACCACAAGCTTTATAAAATTAGCAGGACCGAAAAAATTGGCTTCCATCATACTGCGGAAATCGTTGTCGTGCATCTTCATGAAATCCGTAACAATAAGACTCCCTGCCATGTTGATCAGTATATCCACCCTGCTGAAACGATTATAGATCTGATCCTTGATTGCAACCATCTCCTTATTCATTCCGGTAAAATCCATTCTTAGATATGTAACATTCTCATTCAGACATTCCATCTGAAGCTCCTTGAGCCTGGCTTCATTTCTGCCGGTTGCCAGTAATTGATTGTCTTTATCTGCAGCCATTTGGAGCACAACCGCCCTGCCAATGCCCTTTGAGCCCCCGTTTACAATTATATTCATTAGTCCAGCGTTTTATGGTTATAGATTTTTTCGTAAATTTGTCACCCTTTTATGTAAAGTTACAAAATTGTTTTATGAATATGGTTTGCATGAAAAGATATCCTCCATACAGTACATTCATAAATACGGTATTACTGGTGATTCTCCTGCATGGGTCATTTGAACGCTTGTACGGGCAGGAAGAAAGCAGTGAGGTGCCTCCATTAAAGGAAAGACTATTCTTTGGAGGGAACTTCAATCTCCAGTTTGGGACTTATACCGACATTGAAGTATCCCCGGTCATAGGGTTATGGGTGCTGCCAAGGATAAGTATTGCTGCTGGTCCTGATTTTCAATATTATAAGTTGTTCTCAGAAGGTACTGTTATTTATGGTGGCAAAACGTATGTAGAGGTACTTTTTCTCCAGGATCTCGATAATATTGTCCCGCTGGGAATTCATCTGGGCTTGTTTCTGCACGGGGAGTATGAAGCCCTGAGTCTTGAAACTGATTTTTTTGAAGCGCCATATGATTCAAAGCGATTCATGTTAAATACATTTCTTGCCGGAGGAGGCATCAGGCAGCAGATTGGTCAGAGATCATCACTTAATTTCACCTTCCTATGGGTTCTGAATAAATCAGAATACAATATCTACGGAAATCCTGAGATCCGTGTTTCCTTTATGTTCTGACTAAGTCGTATTTTCTGTTTTCTCTTCCTTATCAGTAATTACTGCTGGGCCTTAAGTGGTCCATGGGAGAGTATTGAAATACAGGTCAGGCTCAATCTTCCATCGTTACCACTGTTTGTTACCGGCTTAGACCGGATATCTAAACTGCTCTACAATTAAATATTTGATATCGACTGAATCTCCGGCTTCAATAAGACCGGTATTTTTAATTAAACAATCCAAAACATTTCACAAGTATTAATTCCAAAAAGAAACAGATGTATTTTTACATATTCACATTTGTAAATACATAAAATTACAGGAATACTTACAGCAATACAAGTATTATTACATTATTAAATCTGACAGATGTA
>DAIUKI010000355.1:0-3522 GCA_036848255.1 Bacteroidales bacterium
ATTATTTAATTATAAGGGCTAAAGCCCCATTCCTTTATTCTCTTAATACCCCAGCCTGAAGGCTGGGGTTACCAGATGCCACTTCTTGAGAAATCCCTCTTATTCCAGTCTAGAGGCCCTAACCCTCAGAAGTTTTACCTTGTTATATCTTCCTAAAACCCCAGTCTTCAGGCTGGGGTAAAGTAATCTGCAAACGAGCAGGGCTTTAGCCCTGACAGTTTTCGTCAGCCTCCGATCTTGACCTTTATACCTGTCACCTCAAAGAATTCCTTCAATTCCTTCATCCTTTCAGGTGATGGCTGTTCCGTATTACTCATCCTGTAGGGAAGACCTAATTTAGTATACTTTGCCTTTCCGATCCGGTGGAACGGAAGCAGGTTTATCATCCTAAGGTTAGCACATTTCAGCCCGGTAAGCAGATCCCTGACGGCAGTCATATTTTCCGGATCATCATTTTTCCCCGGGATAACCGGTATTCTGACCATTACATCTTTGCCACTGCTTATGATCAGCTTGAGATTATCCAGGATATCAACGTTTGAAACACCTGTATATTCAAAATGTCTGGCAGGATCAAGATGTTTTATGTCAAAAAGAAACAGGTCGGTAAAAGGCATTAATTTCCTGTAGTTTTCGGGAGATGCATACCCTGAGGTATCAACAGCAGCATGATAACCATTCGACTTGCAGGCTTTCAGGGATTCGAGAAGATATTCAGCCTGCAGCATCGGCTCGCCCCCGGAAAAAGTAACTCCGCCATTTGACTGCTCAAGGAATATCCTGTCTTTGTTAACGATTTCAAGGAGTTCATCGACAGAATAGTACTTTCCGGCCTCCTCAGTTCCCGGGAAATCCTTCTCTCCCACTCTCCTGGTCTGCAAAACTGACTGCTTTTCAGGTGATATTCCTTCAGGATTGTGACACCACCAGCACGAAAGAGGACACCCCTTCATAAAGAAAGTTACCCTGATCCCCGGACCATCGTGTATTGAATATCGCTTAACGCTGAAAATCAATCCTTGCATTTACAATGAAAATTTATTTTTTACGGATTAACTGGCTCCCCGGGTTACCGCATGGGGCAGGGGGCAAGGGGCTGGAGGTTACACCAACGGTGCCCCGGATTGCGTCAAATACTGTAGAACATAAGGCAATGATAAAGCCGGCGCCCGAGACGCTGCATCATGAACCTGTATTTTAAGCTTGAAATCATAAGTAATTAACTGGCCGAAAGTTAGGAAAAATATCTGCAAAATTTTAACTTTTTAAGAATAATATGCTTAAAAATTAACAAAAGATTAACAAAAGATCCTGCAACAAAACAATTTCCCAGGCGTCTATATATTGAAAAACGTTCTTAAAAGGGCCGTCCGGCCAAATTCTACGATCAGGTTTAGGTTAATGAAGGAAAGATAACTCCCAAACTATCTTTCCTTTTTTTTATTAGGCGAAAGCAAAACCAATGGATATCTGACTTTAATCATTTAGAATTGGCAATAAATACATTTATCTTTGCATAGATAGTATGGTTGCTGTAAATCATTCCCACTTTATCAGCCACCCCTGAAACAAATCATAAAGAACATGAAAAGAAAGATCCGGTTCAGTCTGCTTTACCGCGACATGTGGCAATCGTCCGGTAAATATCAGCCAAGAGTTGAGCAATTAAAAGCCGTTGCCCCATACATAATTGAAATGGGCTGCTTCGACCGGATAGAGACCAATGGAGGAGCTTTTGAACAGGTTCAGCTACTGTTTGGCGAAAATCCCAACACTGCAGTCAGGGAATGGACAAAACCGTTCAATGAGGCAGGGATTGAAACACATATGCTCGAGCGTGCACTTAATGGTATAAGAATGTATCCCGTACCGGCCGATATACGCAGACTTATGTTCAGGGTAAAAAAAGCTCAGGGTGTGAATATTTCAAGATCATTCTGCGGACTTAATGACCACAGGAACCTTGAACTTTCAATAAAATATGCCAAAGAGGCGGGAATGATCTCACAGGCAGCCCTCTCAATAACTCACTCACCGGTCCACACGATTGATTATTTTATGGAGGTTGTAAAACACATGGTGGAATACGGGGCTGATGAGATATGCCTGAAAGACATGGCTGGTGTTGGCAGACCTGCAACACTCGGGGAGCTTGTAAGGCAGATCAAAAAAAAATACCCTGGAATCATCGTCGAATATCACGGACATTCGGGCCCGGGGATGTCTGTGGCCTCAATGCTGGAAGTAGCCAGGGCGGGAGCCGACTTCCTTGATGTGGCAATGGAACCGCTGAGCTGGGGGATGATACATCCCGATGTCATTGCAATCAGGGCAATAATGGACGATGCCGGATTCGATGTCCCTGAAATCAATATGGAGGCATATATGAAGGTCAGGGCGCTGACACAGTCATTTATTGATGATTTCCTGGGCTATTTCATCGATCCAAGGAACAAGCAGGTATCTTCACTGCTCATCAACAGCGGATTACCGGGAGGAATGATGGGCAGTATGATGGCCGATCTCAAGGGAGTACACCAGGGGATAAACACCTCCCTTAAAAAACAGGGCAACCCTGAGCTTACTGAAGATGAGCTTATTGTCAGATTATTCAATGAAGTCGAAACTATCTGGCCCGTACTTGGTTATCCTCCGCTTGTGACCCCATTCAGCCAGTACGTGAAAAATGTGGCTCTGATGAATATTATCCAGATGACCAGTGGCAAGGAGAGGTATGGAATGATCGACAATAATACATGGGATATGATTCTTGGCAAGGCAGGCCGGCTTCCCGGAAAACTGGGCAATGAGATTACCGACCTGGCCAAAAAGCTTGGAAAGGAATTCTATTCGGGAAATCCACAGGATGCATATCCCGATGAGCTGCCTGCCTTCAGGGCAGAGATGAAAAAGAACGGCTGGGAAATGGGACAGGATGACGAAGAATTGTTTGAATTCGCAATTCACGACAGGCAATACCGCGATTATAAGAGCGGTGCTGCAAAAGCCCGCTTTGAGAATGAACTGGCAAAGGCAAAGGAACAATTTTCTGCCGCACCTGCAGTCAGGCCGGCAGATACAGCTCCTCAAAAAACTGAAACACAAGTAAAACATAAACAGGGTGATCCGAACCTGAAGTTTATAACTGCCCCCTCAAAAGGTAAAATATACTACAACCTTTACGGCGAGCTTACCGAGCCCTCAAAGCATGGCGATCAGGTGGATGCAGGGGAAAGGATCTGCTATATTCAGACAAGTACATATATCGACGAGATAATATCGCCCTGGGAAGGGCAGGTTGCCGAGATCGTCGTTGCTCAGGGGGCGAATGTCAACAAGGGCGATGTCCTTTTTAAAATATTGGAACAAAAGAGAAAGAAAAGCAAGAAAAAACCGGTTTAGTGGCTTGATATTTCCGGAAATGTTAATCTTTGTAGCAGACTGGTTCAGGAAAATAATTAATCGTATTCTAAAAAATGAAAAAACTTGCTTTATTGATGGTTATTACATCCGTGATATTTG
>DAIUKI010000356.1:0-3483 GCA_036848255.1 Bacteroidales bacterium
GACAAACATGGGGCTGCCTTTTTTTCGTCAAAAATTCAGTTCTTTTTGGAAACGCTAAAATCTAAATCTTATTATACCAGATCGGGCAATACCTGCACAATAAACGGGGTGTTCACATATATAACTTTGCATGAATTTGACTTTATTTTAATGTTGGTGTACCTTTGAGCTGGTCAATATATTTGATTATGAGACCTCATCTTTTAACTGCTTAAATGTTTATGTTTTACTTACCTTTATTTAAAATGGTTTATGACAACAATGAAATTTGAACACCGGAGGCAGGAAGTTGCTTCACTAAGGCAATTCTTACTAAGGCTTGGCAGTTACGGGCTATTTGCTTTAATGCTGATTGCTTTTTCAATCGGAATAGGGATTTTGGGCTACCATTATTTTGGACATCTGAACTTGATTGACAGTTTTCATATGTCGAGCATGATTCTTACAGGAATGGGCCCCGTTGCTGAGATGACAACAAAAGGTGCAAAACTCTTTTCATCATTCTATGCTTTGTACAGCGGAGTGGCATTTTTAAGTATTACGGCAGTTTTCCTTGCGCCAATAATTCACAGGTTTTTGCACATATTGCATGTAGAAAAAGGTAATAAGGGGAAGTGATAATAGTGAAATACTATCATCAGAAGTGGGACGTACTGGATTCGAACCAGTGACCTCTTGCGTGTGAAGCAAGCGCTCTAAACCGACTGAGCTAACGTCCCAAACAACTCTTGCGTGTGATCCGTCAGCTGACGGACTGAACCGACTGAGCTAACGTTCCGCGACGGGCAAAGATAAATAAAAAGTCCCTGCCTCAGTTTTTCACCGCTGCGATCAGCACTCTGAAATCATGCAAATCACTTCTTCTCTTTTTTGTCCAGGATCTTCTCGATTTCGTCCATCACCTTATTCATCGATTCGATAGTCTTATCAAACGGCTCAGATGTTGTCATGTCAACTCCTGCTTTTTTCAGAAGTTCAATAGGATAGTCAGACCCGCCTGCTGAAAGGAATTCAATGTATTTATCCCGGGCTGCTTTATCGCCACTCATAACTTTTTCAGCAAGTGAAATCGATGCAGTAAAGGAAGTACTGTATTGAAAAACATAAAAATTCATATAGAAATGAGGAATGAAAGCCCATTCCATTTCAATGTTGTCATCGATGTTGCACATCCCTTTGTCATGGCCGTAGTAAGCTTTCACTATGTCCATATACATTTTTGAAAAGGTATCGCCGGTCAGTGGCAGTCCTTTTTCTGCAGTCTCATGAATCTTCAGTTCAAACTCTGCAAACTGTGTCTGACGAAACAAGGTGCCTTTAAAATTATCGAGCCAGTTCATCAGAAGCGAAAGTCTGATGTCATCGTTCTTCTCGTTTTTCATTATATAGTCAAACAGCAATACCTCATTAAAAGTGGATGCGACTTCTGCAACAAAAGTTTGATAACCGGTCAGTGGAAATGGCTGTGTTTTATTCGAAAAATAACTATGCATTGCATGTCCCATTTCATGGGCCAGTGTACTCATATCTCCATATAAATCGGTGTAGTTAAGTAAAATATACGGATGCACATTGTAAACTGCACCCCCGTAGGCGCCTGACAGTTTACCTTCTGTAGGATAAACATCAATATTGCGTTCACTGATGACTTTTTTAACAGTGGCAATATACTCTTCCCCTAACGGGTTTAGAGCCTCAAGGACAATCTTCGATGCTTCATCATAGCTGTATTTGAGGTCAACATCTTTTACCACCGGTGCATAGAGATCGAGGTATTTCAGCGTGTCTACTCCCATCATACGTTTTTTGATTTCGAGGTAGCGGTGAAATGCCGGAAGGTTTTTGTTTACATTGTCAATAAGGGCATGGTAAACTTCAACAGGTATATTATTAGGATACAACGCTGCCTCAAGGGATGATCCGTAATTTCTGGCTTTAGCCTGGAACCAGTCCCCTTTCACGCTCCCATAAAGCATCTCGCCATACGAGGCCTTGAATTTTATGTAATTATTCCAAAAGGCATTAAAGACAATCTCCCGGTCTGCGCGGTTGGCTGATGCACGGTATTTACCATATTCTGCTTTGGTTATCACAACTTTTTCGCCGTCTGAAAGAACTACTTCGGGGTTTGGCATTTCAGCATTCGAGAAAGTATTGTATACAGAAGATGCTACTCCGCCTGTCATGCCTGACAATGCTATGATACGCTCCTCGGGTTCACTTAGCGTGTGCTTTTTGGTCCGGAAAAGGTTGTCAAGCCCCATCCGGTAAGGCTCAAGTTTAGGTTCTGATTTGATGAAACCATCAATCACGCTCCAGTCGGCGGTCAGGATTTCCGGGTCAATAAATGCAGCTTTTGCGCCGAAGTCAGCAAACATCTGCTCCAGTTCCTGCTTCATGCCGGTGTATTTCATATCACGTGTATCAAGGTCAGAGCTCATGGAGGCATAAGAGAATAATTTGTAGGCCTCCTTACCGATTTCGGTATTGAATTCCATGCATTTCAGCAGATTTGCAGCTGAGGCGGTCAGGGTCCCCTTGAATTTTTCCACCCCGTCAAGTTTTAAAGTGATGGCGTCTTTAGCTACTCGCCAATCGGCATCAGACTTATAGATGTCAGTCAGATCCCATTTGTATTTATCAGCGACCTCTGCTCTTGTTTTCTGGCTGTAGCCGTTAATGCAAAAAAGCATACTGAAAACAACAAGGGATGCTATTTTCAATGATAATGTAATTTGTTTCATCTCTTTGTTATTAGAATTATTGAATTCATAAATGGACCATATAAGCACAAATGCCTTACGAAACCTTGGACCAAAGTTACACGTTCTTCAATGTGAAGTCACTTTTTATTTCCAATGTTTGTACCGCAGAGCGATCGCAAATTTTTTAAAAAGAGGAGATACCAGGTCAAAATAAAATCTACCTGATAGGATTCCCATCCGTATCGACCTCTATAATCTCATAGCCTGTTTCTTTAAGGCTGCTCAGTATTTTTGTTTTATCGCCTACCACAAAATAAATGACTTGTTCCGGTTTTATTACCTGTACTCCAACTTGTTGTAATTCATCGCGTGTTAAATTCCTGACTTTTACGTCATAGGTCTTAAAGTAGTCATCACTCAGATTGAAAACTACTTTTTCATTCAGTGAACCGGCGACTGAGCTGTTGGTTTCCCACATTCCGGGGAGCTGCAGCAACATATTCTTTTGCACCCTGTTAAATTCGTCGGCGGTTACAGGCTTATCGCTGATAATTGAAACAAGTTCCTTCTGAAATTCCTGTATTGTTTCCTTTGTCTTGTCCATCTGTACAGGCGCAAAGGCTAAAAACGGCCGCAGGCCTTTGGTATCCCATACAAAGCTGCCGGCACCGTATGACCAGTGCTTGTCTTCCCTGATATTCATGTTCAGACGTGAAATAAAATCGCCACCAATCAGATTATTCAGAGCTGTTAATGCAGGTTGAAAGACCTGGCCATA
>DAIUKI010000357.1:0-3427 GCA_036848255.1 Bacteroidales bacterium
TCCTTTTCTGCATTTCACCTTCCGATTTCTTGATAAGCTCCTGCTTATCGCCCTCCGCGTTATTTATCTTGGCCTGTTTTGTTCCTTCCGATTCAGCAATTACGGCCCTCTTCTCTCTTTCGGCCCTCATCTGTTTTTCCATAGCATCGCGGATGCTCTGGGGCGGAGAAATATTTTTAACCTCATAACGGGTTACCTTGACACCCCATGGTTCACTTGCCTTGTCAACAGCATCTACAATCGTTACGTTTATTGTTTCCCTTTCTTCAAATGTTCTGTCGAGCTCCAGTTTGCCAATGACGCTTCTCATTGTGGTCTGAGCAATCTGAATTGAGGCAAACCGATAATTATCAATACCGTAAGAGGCTTTTTGAGGGTCAAGGACCTGGAGGTAAAGTATACCGTCAACCTCAACCGCAATATTATCGCGGGTAATACATACCTGAGGAGCAACATCAATAGCCTGCTCCTTAAGAGTGTGTCTGTACCTTATCTTGTCAATAAATGGGATTAGGATCTGGAACCCTGCCGTAAAAGTTGCCCTGTACTTTCCGAGCCGCTCGACAATAATGGCTGTCCTCTGGGGAACAACTTTTACCATCGAGGAGATAAGGATGAAAGCCAGGAAAATTACTCCGATCAGAATGAATGTTGTACTGGGATTTGATGCTGCCAATGTAATTATTGCTATCATATTAATTATTTTTTAGGTTCAACAATCAGTTTGAAATTTTCCTTTTCTTTGATAATTACCCGGTCGCCTTCATGTATCGACGATGTGGATTCTGCCTTCCATGAAGTTCCCTTGAATTCGACTTTCCCGGTTTTGCCGGGCTCGAAATCATTGACCGCAAGTGCTTCCCTTCCTGAAAACTCATCTTCAACCTCCTTCGACAACTCCTCCTTGCTGTAAAAGAAGCGTTTCTGGATAATCTTCCTGAGCAAAAGGAGAGACAGGACAGATGTAAATGCAAAAACGATAGCCTGCAGATTTATCCCGGGATTAGCTATAAGGCAGAGTAGCGCGGTGATCCACGCTCCGACCCCGAAGAAAAAGATCACAAATCCGGGCAGGACCAGTTCCAGAAGAAATAGGGCAAGCCCAATCATAAACCAGACTAGTTCCGGTTTTGTAAAAATAGATCCCATAATTTATTGGTTTAAAATATTGGTGAGAAAATTGTTTCGCATTTAGTAAAGATATTATAAAAACATAACATTTCAACATGAAACAGGGAGTTTCGGTTTTTGACCGTTAATTTTTCGGCAGCTGTGATTAATTATTTCAGGATCTAAGTTTTTTTTCATAACTTATAAGGATCTTTTTAAATACAACCCAGATGGAAAAATTTTTTGATTATTTCGATGAAAGGTACAGGGAATCAATACTTAATAACCCGGCCTCCGAAGACGGACCCGTGATTACAATTTCACGTCTGACGGGATGCGATGCCCGTGAAACTGCTTCAGTCGTCATTGAAAAACTCAATACCAGGTTTGGGATCACAAAATGGAGATGGGTCGACAAGGATATTATCTATTCAATAGCAAAGGAACTGAATATCGACACCCAGCGTATTGAAAGCTATTATGAAGGGATAAAGTTGTCGAACCTTTCTGAAATGATAATGGCCTTCTCGGGTGGATTCGTCAGCGATCTGAGGGTCAAGAAAGCAATAAAGGATGTTGTTCTTTCAATTTGCAAGGAGGGTTATGTCGTCCTTGTTGGAAGAGGTGGCGTCTCGATAGCCCGCGATATAAAGGATGCCCTTCACGTAAGGCTCTCAGGTCCATTTTACTGGAGAGTGGAGAATGTTATGAAGAAAAAAGATATGGGGCTTGAGACTGCCGAAAAATATGTAATGGAAACTGATGAAAAGCGTAATGATCTGATACAGACCTTCCTCGACAATAAGATCAAGAATCCCGACAACCTTTTTGATGTTACATTGAACAGACAGTCATTCAGCATATCCGAGACTGCCGACCTTATTGTTGCAATGTACGAGAAAAAGGTTCTGAAACGGATGTCAGAAAGGAACAGGATCAAATCGACCCTTTAGAATTCGCTAACTTCCCCGATCTTTTTAATATGGATACTCAGCCTTTTGTCAAGGCTCTTCCTGTATGCCTCCCAGTCGGTAATCGGCCTGCGTGCAACACCCGATTCAATAGCCGCCTTTGCCACACATGATGCCACGCATGATATAAGACGAGGATCAAGAGGTTTCGGAATTATATATTCCTTTCCGAAACTGAGCTTTTCAAGGTTATACGCCCCCAGGACCACATCGGGAACCGGTTCTTTTGTCAGTATTGCCAGCGCTTTAGCGGCGGCCAGCTTCATTTCCTCATTGATAGTCGATGCACGAACATCAAGGGCTCCCCTGAAAATATAGGGAAATCCCAGGACATTATTAATCTGATTGGGATAATCTGACCTTCCGGTTGCAAATATCAAGTCATCCCTTGTTGACATTGCATCCTCATATGTAATTTCCGGATTTGGATTCGCCATAGCAAAGACAATAGGATTGTCAGCCATTGTTGCAAGCATCTCCCTTGTAAGCATATTGGACGTCGAAAGTCCCAGGAAAAGATCGGCACCCTTAACTGCTTCTGAAAGAGTGTCAATATCCCTGTCAGTTATGAATTCCTGCTTGTATTTATTAAGATCCTTCCTTTTCCTGTTGATCACACCCTTGCTGTCTGCCATCACAATGTTCTCTTTCCTGACTCCAAGCTTCACATACAGCCTTGAACATGAAATAGCTGCGGCTCCGGCTCCGCAAACCACCATCTTTAATTCATCGATTTTCTTTCCTGTGATTTCAAGTGAGTTCAGAAGTCCGGCTCCTGAAATTATTGCTGTTCCATGCTGATCGTCGTGAAATACCGGAATGTCAAGCATACCTTTCAGCTTTGTCTCTACCTCAAAGCACTCAGGTGCCTTTATGTCTTCAAGATTTATTCCCCCGAAAGTAGGAGCTATCCTTGCACATATCTCGATAAGTTTGTCGGGGTCCTTCTCATCAATTTCAATGTCAAACACATCCACGTCGGCAAAAACCTTGAACAGCAGTCCCTTGCCTTCCATTACAGGTTTCCCTGCCATAGCGCCTATATCCCCCAGTCCCAGAACTGCCGTTCCGTTTGAAATGACCGCAACAAGATTTCCTTTTGCCGTGTAATTATAAACTTCATCGGGCGATTTTTCGATCTCAAGGCATGGATATGCAACACCCGGAGTATATGCAAGACTCAGATCGAATTGAGTGCAATAAGGTTTTGTGGGAATTACTTCTATTTTTCCATGACGTCCTCTGCTGTGGTAGAGAAGTGCATCTTCCTTTGTTACTTTTGGCATGATAGATATTTTAATCTTACTAAATTACTATTTTTAAAGTCATCTCTTTGGCATTTCCGG
>DAIUKI010000358.1:0-3422 GCA_036848255.1 Bacteroidales bacterium
GCCTCCAACACCACCTCACCATACTAATTATATTAATCGCAAAGGGTATCTATTTGTTGTTGGGCTTCATCAATAGCATCCTGCAATTCATTAGTCTGCTGCGTTGTCCATGAAGCGCAGTCGACAAAAGGTTCTAATACATTCAGATAATTCTGGTAGGCTGTCTTAAGTGCATTACAGTTTTCAGTTGTCGGAGTAGTTCCATATGTTGTTGCTGCAGCCGACACAGCGTTGAGTTCAGCTGAAACTTGTGTAACCCAGGTGGTGCCACAGTAATCAGGGTCGACAGCTTTCTTTTTACAAGACCCTATTCCCAAAAAAGATATTACAATCAATAAAAAAAGTAATCTGAACACAGAGACACTAATTGTTTTCATTTTAAATGATTTTGGTTATTAATAATGTGAAATGACTAGATTATAAACAATCAGAGTCATCTTTTGTTTTAGTTATTGTCAAATTTTTTTAACAATGACTTTTTGGATCTCTACAAAACTAACCGCGGATTAAATACCCGTAGTCCTGTCCGATACTGGGTGCGTCGTGGGTTTTGCTCCAGTAACCGCTTTCAATAAGATGATAATTACTGTACCTCGATTTACTGATTGTCCTGCCCTCCATTACCCCCATAACAACGGAGGTAGAATTGAAATCGATCTCATATTCATCGCGGCCGTAGTGCTTTGCAAAATATCTTCCAACCCTGCCATCCTCGCCCGGGATGTACCTTAAAGCGATCTCTTCAACGGGATTTTCAAAGTAGACCATCCTTCCCGATCCGATCCTGTTAAGGATTTTATTCGATCTGATCCTTTTCAGGATCCTTTTTATCGACTCTGTCATAGGTTTCTTTGCTGATAAGACTAACTAACACTGACTTCATCATTAAAACGGAAGTCATTATTCTGTTATTGTCTTATAGTCTCCTGAACGGGACAAATCTAACGAATGTAAGTCGGCTTTTCTCAATTTTTCCGTTCTTTTTTTCGATCAGGATGAGCTCCTGAACAGCTGCAGGTGCTCCGACGGGGATCACGAGCCTGCCGTTTTCGGCAAGCTGGTCAATAAGCGGCTGGGGGATCTGTTCGGGAGCGGCAGTAACAATAACTATATCAAACGGTGCATGTTCGGGCCATCCTTTGTAGCCATCTCCAAACTTGCCCGTAATATTCGTGTAACCCATTTTTTTCAACCTTTCAGAAGACTCGCGGGCCAGTTCCGGAACTATTTCTATTGTATAGACTTTGTCTGTTATCTCTGCCATTACGGCTGCCTGGTATCCCGATCCGGTTCCGATTTCAAGGACCTTCTTATCTGCCGAAGGCTTCGAGACCTCTGTCATAAATGCCACAATGTAAGGCTGTGAAATTGTCTGACCGTAACCGATAGGAAGCGGATTGTCGTCATAAGCCTCTTTTATGTATTCCTCCGGGACGAAAAGATGCCGTGGAACCTTACGCATTGCCCTCAGAGTTTGCTGATCGGTTACACCCCGGCTTATTATCTGCCCTGTCACCATTTTTTCCCTGGCAGATGTGAATCTGTCATCCTGCTGAAGAAAAGAACTTCCCATAGCTATTAATATGATAAGGAAATAATTCATATCCGGGCTGTTTCCTCCAAGATACAGGAATTAAGTGAAATTTCCAAGGAAAAATAACGGTGAGCAGGGATATATCACGAAATCAACTATAACCGACCAGCGACAGGAATCCGTCGCCGAGGAATTGCATTGCGGGCCAAATGGGGAACAGGTTTACCTTGGTGAATACTGTAACCAATATGAGCCCAAGAAAGATATAGGACCCATACCTGTAAAATCCTTCATAGAGTTTTGGATATCTTCTGAACTGGTTCAGCAGCAAATGTGAACCGTCGAGAGGAGGAAGGGGAATCAGATTGAAAATAAATAGACCCCAGTTTATATAGATTGCATACAAAATAACCTTATTTGCTATCTCTACAGCGTTGCTGTAATTTCCGTATGTAAAATGGCTGAAGATTGAAAATGCAATTGAGAGGATCATTGCCATAATTGCATTTGATAAAGGGCCCGCAAGAGCAATTTTAATTACGTCAGCTTTGGGATTTCTCAGGTTCTGCTCATTGAACTGAACCGGTTTTGCCCAACCGAATCCTGCAATCAGGAGCATCATGAATCCCATCGCATCAATGTGCTTGAACGGATTGAGTGTAATTCTGCCCTGCAATTCCGAAGTGGTGTCACCGCACCTTTTAGCCATCCATGCATGGCTGAATTCATGAATTGTCAGACCGAGAATAATGCCGGGCAAAAACTCTAAAATACGGGCAATCGCAAGATTCTCCAACTGTCAGATCCTCTCTTTTTTTACAGGAAGGAAGAAATCACTCCCGGTAAGCTTGCATTCCTTAATCATTTTAAGAGCATATTCAGCTCCGGAGAAATTCTCATCGGCATTATTCGTTCCGACAGTGAATTTAACACCTGCTTTCTTGGCCCTTTTAATGAATTCAGCCGATGGTATCTCATACCTGTTATTGATCTCGACTGCAATATTATTTTCTTTTGCAGCATTAATGACCTTGTCCATCCTTTCGGGGGTCCAGAAGAGGTCATATCTGTTCTGCATTTGTGCCGGAAGGAATGTTGAATTCACATAGACATCAATTGGTTCGGTGTTCAGAATGGTAACCAGTGTATTCACAAGATAGTCCATGAATTGTTCCTCATCATCAATCCATGTTTCAGCCGGCATCCAGATACGGTTTCGTCTCCCTTTCTCATCGGTAAATGTCATGCAATCGGTGAATACATAGTCGAATTTTGCCATCGATTCCTTAGAGAAGGTATTCACCCACTCACGTCCCTCGGCCTGCATTGCAAGATAGAACTGCGGATAGTTTTTAAAGAGGGCAACAACAGAATCGATCTGGCTGTCTTTATGTATAGGGAACCCAACTCCGCAATTCACGGCAATCCCATAATCGACATTTTCGGCTTTCGATTTTGCAATGGCATCTTCAATTGTGAGTTTGCCCTTCAAATGAATATGAAGGTCGGTGATCTTCATCTGAGGCTCATTGTTACAGCCTGACAGGAATAATCCAATAATTGCAAATACCGGAAAAAGGTGCTTCTTCATTTTGATATTTATTTGATTTATTAATTTTACAATAGGTAGAATACCGGGTGGTAAAAACCGGCATAAATCTACAAAAAAAACAAAGATTTAACCATAAAGATCACAAAGATTCAAAGAAAGGATTATCTTTTCAATGGTCTTCAGACTACTGACTTCAGTCTTTTTAAACCCACCCCCGACCCCTCCACCACAGAGCTCCCCTGCAATCTGGCTCCTCCCTAAAATCAGCCAACATCCATCGCTCAACCTGGCTCCTCCCTAAAATTGCCCACAGGGCAATTTCTTAACGGTCGGCCC
>DAIUKI010000359.1:0-3416 GCA_036848255.1 Bacteroidales bacterium
GGTTAATTGTCCTGTTCGCTGAAAGCAGAAACTCCTGGTGAATTGCGTTTACGGCTTTGTGACAGTCAATGTTTTTGACCACTACCGAAATATTCAATTCGGATGAGCCCTGTGCAATGGCATGAATATTAATGCCGTTTTTGCCGAGTGCCGAGAATGCCTGGCCACTTATGCCTACTGAGTACTTCATGCCCTCACCCACCATCACTACAATTGAAAATCCTTTTTCAAGTAACGATTGTCTGACTCTGCCGGTTTGAATTTCAAACTCAAATTCACCGTTAAGAACTTCACAGGCCCTCTCCCCTGACTTCTGATCAATGGCAATGCAGATTGACTGCTCAGATGATGCCTGGGTGATCAGAATGACATTAATATTATTTCTGGCAAGTGCAGTGAACATTCTTGCTGCAATTCCCACCACTCCCACCATTCCGCTTCCGGTTAATGATACCAGGCAGACCTCATTTATAGCTGATACAGCTTTAAGAACATTACCATTCCGGGAAGGCGTATCACTTATCCTCGTACCCTTGTCAAGCGGGGCAAAGGTGTTCTTAACCAGCACAGGTATCTTTTTCTTCATTACCGGCTGAATGGTAGGAGGATATATGACTTTTGCCCCAAAATGGCTGAGCTCCATAACCTCAGCATAAGACAACTCGGGTATGGGGTATGCATCTTCAGTATAGGATGGATCAGCTGTATATATTCCGCTTACATCAGTCCATATTTCAAGTATATCAGCGTTCAAGGCTGCTGCGATTAAAGCAGCGGTGTAATCTGATCCTCCCCTGCCAAGCGTAGTCGGATAACCATGTATGGAACTCGATATGTATCCGGAAGTAATTGTCAGAGCAATGTCTGGCAACAGGTTTTCCCTGATTGCATTGTCAGTGGTTTCAGCCTCTACCCGCTCAACACCGTTAATTAACTTTGTGAAGATTATGCTTCTTGCATCAATGTATCTGACGTCAGCAAAATTCTCAGTCATCACGGCATTAATAATCTGAATTGACATCTGTTCGCCAAAGCCAAGTACCAGATCGGTTGACCGCAATGTTATTTCCCCGATAGTTGAAATTCCTCCCAGGATTTCCGTTAACCTCGCTTTCAGTGACTTTATTTTTCCGATAACATCGGGAGCACTTTCGGGTTTAAGAAGCTGCGTGGCCAATGCAACATGTCTCTTTTCAATTTCATCTGACACTGACAGGTACCTGTCATCCTTCCCTGAAGCAAGCTCCAGGCACTCAGTAAGCATGTTTGTTATTCCGGAAAGAGCGGAGAAGACAGTCACCAGAGGCTCATCGTGCCTCCTGATGATCTCAACTACTGTTCTGATACTATCTGCACTCCCGACAGATGTGCCCCCGAATTTCAAGACTTTCATATTCAATTGCTTATAATCATTCCCTAAACGGGAGTGCCTGTTGTAGCACAAATATAATAAACAATCAACAAGCCTGATACTTTTCCTCAACTGCCCGATAATGCATGGCTTTTTGATGTAACTTGGGGGTCATTAAAAAATGAAAATCCTTTTGTCAATACTGTTTTCTGCAGGTCTGCTGTTTGCGGGTGGCTCGGTGTCAGGACAGGTTTCAGATACTCTGGTTGTTACGGGAAATTTCAGGAATTCCCCTGTCATTGGATTTCTGGATAAGCTCGGCGCTGAATTTTCAATCACCTTCTATTATGACCCTGAATGGCTCGATAATGTAGTAATCAATCAGACTTTTCTTAACACTCCCGTTGAAGAAGCCGTCAACCTGATTTTGAAAGAAACACCTTACCGGTCAGTCAGATTTCAGGATGCCTGGGTAATCATCCCCAGAGAGGAAGAGGAAGATATTTCTTCCCGGTCAAAGAAATCATATATTGATCCGGATGTTTACACTGTCCAGATTGGAAACCCTGACGAAGCAGGAAGGTACAAAACGGCTGCGATCACAGGACATATTACTGACGGTGCCACAGGTGATCCGCTGGAAAGCGCAACAATACAGGTATCTGACACAAGGTTTGCAACCGTATCTGACAGAAATGGAAAATATTCCATAACGTTATCGCCGGGACTGTACAAAATTAAAATATCGTGCATCGGGTTTGATCCTGTGGATTACAGTATTAAACTGATAAGCAGCGGCAACCTGGATGTGACACTTAATGAAGAGGCTGTTCTGATTGACGGAGTTGTTATTAAATCACGCAGGGCTGACCATAATGTGACGAGCAACCAGATGAGCCTGATCGAAGTTAACAGGGAGGCAATTAAGCGACTTACATTAACCATAGGCACTAAGGATATCATCAGAAGCATGACGATGATGCCCGGAGTCAAATCTGCAGGAGAATTCGGATCTGACATAATTGTCCGTGGCGGCGGGAGTGACCAGAATTTGATACTGATCGAAGGAGCACCGGTATTTAATACTGCGCATATTTTCGGACTGCTGTCAGTAGTCAATGCCGACGCACTGGAAAGCGCTGTGCTATATAAGGGCAATATTCCTGCGAGATTCGGAGAGAGAGTATCATCAGTGTTGGATCTGAAGATCAGGCAGGACAATGATGAAAAACCCTGGGGCACCGGAGGAATAGGCCTTATCGACAGCCGGTTAACCCTCGGAATTCCGGTCATTAAAAAGAAGCTTTCGGTTCTGATAGGAGGCCGGACAACATATTCAGATTACCTCCTGCATATGATGCCCGATGCATATCTTAAGAACAGCTCGGCATATTTTTTTGACGTGAATGGCCTGGTTACCTATAACATCAACAAGGCAAACCAGCTTTCTCTTTCAGGCTACAAGAGCTATGACCTCTTCGATTATGTGAACAATCTTAAATATGATTACGGTAACACCCTTGGTTCATTCAAATGGTCTCATAATTTCACTAACAGGCTCCATGCCAACCTGCAAGGCAGTTACAGCAGCTATAAGATAAACACTTACAACGAATCCAATGCATATGAAAAGTCAGTTATCACGTCAGGGCTTTCATATGCCAGCGCCAGGTTGAATACTACATACACCTTTAAAACTGATGACAATATTGATGTTGGCATACAATCAATATTTTACAGTATTCAGCCCGGCAGCCTCACTCCTCTCGATGAGGCATCTGTGATCTCTCCTTACAACATCAGGCCGGAACAGGCTATTGAAAACGCAATCTACATCGCCGGAAAATTTGAACCGGGCAATGTGGTCAGCATTAATGCCGGTGTTCGTTATTCATCTTACGATTTTCGTGGCCCTAACACAGTTTACATTTATGATCCGGGGTCCCCGAGGACCACAAGTGCAATTATTGATTCTGCTATTTATGCGAAGAACGAGGTTATTAAAACATATTCCGGAATTGAACCGCGAATTTCTCTTAAATTTCAGTTGAACAGTTCAAGTTCT
>DAIUKI010000360.1:0-3409 GCA_036848255.1 Bacteroidales bacterium
CGTAGAACAATAAGGCCTGAAGATTCCAAATACTTTGTCCTTTCTAAATCGTATTCTTTCTGATTCAAATGAATTTTACCATCCACTTCAACTGCAAGCTTTGCATCAAAACAATAAAAATCAAGGATATAAATCCCATATGGATGTTGTCTTCGAAAATACATACCGTTTAGGTTTCCCCTCCGCAAATGATTCCATAGGATTCTTTCTGCTTCAGGCATTTCCTTTCTCAGTACATTCGCTTTTGCCTTTATGTTAATGCTTGCTCCATGATTCTGCATGCTTTCAATTATTCTCCTGGAATATACCATTTTATTTACGTTTAATTGATTTTACCTTTTTCCCTACATTATGAAAAGTCAGGCTCCTTCCCCCTTGGGGGAAGGCTGGGAAGGGGGTTTCCTTTTTTCTTATTATTCCCCAAAATCCAGATACACCCCTATTTTCCCCGCTGTTTCAGTAGAAATGAGGTTATTATCAACCATCACCCTTAAATCTGTAATCACTCCTACCAGTTCACGGTATTTAAGAATAGCTGATACTTCGGTTCTCTGAAAATAGGGATGCCTTATCAGCCCTTTGAAATCTGCTTCATTGATCCTGATTTTCCTTACCGCAAGTGAATCCGTAAAAACCCGCGGGGAGATCATCTCGAATGTTTCTTCTGTAAGTCCGTACACCTCTTTGAGCTGACCAATGGATGCATAGCCTCCCAGCAGGTTCCTGTACTTTATGATCCGGACCGACAATACCGGTCCTATTCCCGGAAGTGCTTCCAGGGAAGCGGAATCACAGTCGTTAAGATCCAGAACTCTTTTCCTGACAGCAGGAGGTATTGTTTGCTTTTGTTCCCTGACTGCCTGAATATCAGTTTTCTGAAATCCTGTATCCACACTGGTTCCAAGGAGATCAAGGGGAATCTCCCTAAGGGAAACCTCATGAAAGGGGAACAGATACCTTATTCCTGTTATAATAACTATCATATTTAACAGAATAAATGTCGATCTCCTCTCCCTCCTTGAATATCCGAACCAGTTCCTGAAGAAATCCCTGAATCGATCCATATAAAATTATAAGTCAGCGAGACTGAATGCAATATATGAATTTACCTGGTTATACCAGCAGGAAAACAGATAAATTTTCAGGAATTCTTTTTCCGGGATCAGAACGGATATCCTATACCAAGCACAAAAGTGACATCGTCGCCGAAGTCATAGCCCCTGCTTGCTATTATCCATCTCGATCCATCCCGGATTGAAGGGTCACGGAGTTTTACACCCATGTCGATACGGGCAGTTACAAAGCTAAAGTCAAAACGAAAGCCGGTGCCTGTGCCAACAGCCATATCATTGTAGAATTTATTAAACCTGAACTGTGCCCCCGGACGCGAGGAATCTTCATTGAAGGTCCAAATGTTACCGGCATCGAGGAACAATGCACCTTCGAGTATCCAGAACAGATTGAACCTGTATTCCACGTTCGCCTCGAGCTTGATATCAGCCGTCTCGTTGATGAAAAGGGTCTCTTCAGGTACTTCATATGAGCCCGGACCAAGCGACCTCACCTGCCATGCCCTGATACCGTTAGCACCGCCTCCGAAATACTGCTTCTCAAAAGGAATCGCCTTTGAGTTTCCATAAGGGATCCCGATTCCCGCAAATCCCCTGTAAACAATTGAACTTACATCATTGAGTATAAAATTATATCTCAGATCGACATCGGAGCGAATGTATTGAGCAAAAGGTTGTTTAAGGAAATTATAGCCCTCTTCTGTCTTTTTGGTCCCTGCAATCCTGGTTGCAGCAGACAGAAGGTTTCCGGCGGCCTCAGCATTCACCCTTAGAAACAGATAATCCCTGGATTTCTGAATTTTCTGGTTGTTGAAAATAAAAGAATAGTTTCCTCCCAGGATCATCACATCCTTGTAGCTGTTGGCGAGGTATGAGGAAGCGTCAATCATCTTCTGGAAAGTTGTGTCAATCGATTTCATATCAACCCAGTTAAGCTGAACCGGGTTCACGATATGAGTCCGGTAGTTGCGTCCGGACCAATTATAACCAAAGGTTGCATTGGCCATTATCCTGGTATAGAATGTCATATCCTGATAGTTGTATGCAGCCAGGATCGTTGTTGTAGGATTGAAGGTCTTTATGAATCCTTCTGTCTTAAGGAATGGAAATATAAAATCCGGAATACGCAGGGTCGTTTCAAACCCATACTCCTGGGTGCTGCGCAGTTTCGTATTCTTCTGAGTCATTGCCTCGAATGCACCCTTGAGTTTCATATTGAACTGTTCGGCGCCATGGAAAAGGTTTTTATGCTGATAAACGAGATTGAGAGCACCACCAAAATTACCAGCTGTGTTGGTACCCTCGAGCTCCACATTGAACGATTGCTGGCTAAGCAATGTAAGCTGAATGTGACAGTTGAGATACGAAACCGGTTGCTGACTCTCTCTGGGAGGTTCTGTTTCATTAAAGTGAATATTTACTAACCTGTAAACTTTAAGTGTCATCAGATGGCTCTGGGTTTGCTCGCTATCTGATATCCTGTAGCCTGAGCCCGGTTTCAGGTAAAGGGATTTCAATATAAGCTCATACCTTATCGGGTTCCTCTTCTGACCTGAAATGAAATAGTAACCGTTGTAATTTACGGTATCAAGGGTGTTGTAATACGCTTCACCGCCCTCCAGGATATCTCTGGGAACAAAATCGGGGTATATGTAAATATCTTTTATTACAAAGACTGAATGAGGCACGTTGATTATCCTGTTATAGTTGTCCGTTTTCTGCAGATTCCTGATCTCATAATAAAGATTCACCTGCTTCCTGCCTATGGTGCTGTCGATCCTGAAGGCAATATGCTCTGCTGAAAATCCATAAAACCCATGGTCTTTGACTACACGCTCAAACCTCGATCTTTCAGCCTGAAGTATATCAACATCATACGGTTTACCTCTTTGAATCAGACAGGCAAGCGAATCAAAATAAAAAAGGTTCTGAATATTGGTGTCGGTAATCTCATAATAGATGTTCCGGATAGTAAAAGGCTCCTTTAGCTGAACATTGTAGAATACTTCCGTTTTTCTTTTGACTGTCCTTGCAGAATCGGTCACCCGGCTATCAAAATATCCTTTTGAACCAATATAATCCTTAAGCTGTTCAGAGCTTTTATCTGTTTCAAATTTATCATAAATAACCGGCTCTTCCCCAATATTCCTGAGCCATGCATGTGGCCATTTCTCCTTTTCAAGGTTTGAAAGGTTATAAAGTCCCAGATGAAACCTTGCTCCAAAGATCTTTTTGTTTGGCTTCTGCTTTATATAGGGAAGAAGATCCGATTTATTTATTCCCTCCCTGTCAATTTCAATGTTATTTTCGACCAGAAGGGTTTCACCCTGCGGTACATA
>DAIUKI010000361.1:0-3397 GCA_036848255.1 Bacteroidales bacterium
TAGTTTTTTTTCGTTTTGGTTTTAATTAGTTTCTTTCAAAAAATAAAAATAAAAAATACGAGTAAGTGTAAAACTTACACTCATTAATTTTCACTTCTAATTTCCGGTGATTTTAAATGTTGTCAGATCAGGCTCGGATTTTAAAGGTTAAAAAGGTTTAAGGGTTCTTAAAAAATGTTAAAAAAGCAATGCAATATAAATAACTTGTTTCGGAAAAACAAGCATGTTTAACAATTTTCTTGTCTTCCCTGCAACAAATGCAGCCAAAAAACCTCACTCTGAGGCAGAAAGATTTCCTGTTTTTTCGTCAAATTCGCAAACTATCCTGAATCCAACATTAAAACAATCGGAGTACCACCAGATGCTCTTTGGTATCTGAGGGTCGGTTCTGAGCCATGCTTCGGTCCGCGTATAAT
The DNA here is from genome assembly GCA_036848255.1 of Bacteroidales bacterium. GTDB lineage: Bacteria > Bacteroidota > Bacteroidia > Bacteroidales > VadinHA17 > LD21. The sequence goes on from DAIUKI010000361.1 coordinate 417, forward strand.
CGCGGGCAGCGCTTCTTACAAAACCAGCAGGATTTATAAAAGTGCCACCACGGATAACATGCTCTTCACCGCTTTCCGGACCCTTTGGATCCTTTAAAGTCCCCTGAGGATAACCTGAATATGCATCAGCCTGGTACCAGTCGAGGCAAAATTCAGCCACATTGCCTGCCATGTTTTTCAGCCCGAAAGGATTTGCCTTGACAAAATCGGGTGTCTGGGTTTTTGACGGACTGTTCTCCTTATATACTATAAAGGTATTGATGACTGCCGTATCGTTTTTAGAGAGTTTCGCCCTAAGCCCCGTTTTTTCGAATTTCTTCGGATCTCCATCAAAGAAATAGGGTCCTGAAGAACCTGCCCTGCATGAGTATTCCCACTCCGCTTCAGTAGGGAGGCGATAGGTCTTTCCTGTTACCTGCGACAGCCATCTGCAGTAGGTCTCCGCCGCATGATAGGTGAAAGAGATTGCAGGCCTTTGTCCCAGCCCCCAGCCCTGGTCAGGCTGTCCATACGGAGGTGTGGCTCCTGAAATAGCATCAACATCGCCGGTTGACTTCATTCCGCTTCTTAATCCATCGGTATCTGTCGTACGGCCCTCCGCTGATGTTTGTGCATAAAATGCAAGATACTCGTCCCATGTCACTTCAATCTCGGCCATGAAGAACGGACTCAGTTCAACATCCCTGACAGGACCTTCATCTTCCTTTCTGAAAGGCTCATTCTCCGGACTTCCCATTTTAAATGTGCCGCCCGGGATTGCCACCATATTAAATGAAATCGGTGATTTCGGAATCTTTTCCGTAAAACTCTTAAACTCATTGACTACTGTTGGTTCCGTGAATATCTCCTTTGGAGCCGATGAAACACTACCGAATGTGGTGTTGCTTCCATGTGTGTAACCTTCGATATAATGTCCGGCATTAAGGTGACAGTTTATACAGTGAAGGTCAGGAGATTCTTCCTGCTGGGTATAATAAAGGTGTGCATCTTCACCCTCTTTAGTCAGTGCTGCAGGGAACAGATTTTCATGGCAATGAAGGCAGCTGCTGTTATAAACATGACCGCGTGCATTTTCAAGCCGTCCGCGTTCAACCCAGTTGAATGAGGCAGAGTCCTTTGTATAGAAACTCCAGAGATCCCTCAGCCCGGTCGTGCCCTTGGCCCACAGATACCCCTGCCCTTTTGGAGGAAGATGGCATTCGGCACATCCGACATGGTAACCCGATTCGGTTTCATAATGAACGGATCTTTTCCATTCCATGTCTGCCGCCGGATGAATGTGGCAAGACACGCAATACTCATTTTTCGATGTATTTGTAATCATCCTCCCTGCCCCAACGACAATAAGGATCCCGATCAGCAGCCCGGGAGTGAACCATATAAAGAATTTCTTCATATCAAAAAAATGTGGTGGTTAAGTTAAAAAAATATACGATATGAAAGACAGGATTTAAGTTTTTTTAAGAGTTTGTCGTTTGGGCAAAGGGTTGCTTCGTCGCGGAGTTTACCCCGTACAGCGGGGCTCCTCGCAATGACAGTGCTTTAAAGAAAATTAGGTGGAAGGCACCGTCATTGCGAGTCCGACGCAGGAGGACGAAGCAATCCCCTGCAATGTGCAGGATTAATATAAATTGTACTTTTGCAAATAAACTCATTTCCGCATGAAACGACTCTCTCTCATAATAACTGCATTACTCCTTACCATCACCCTCTCTTCCCATCCATGGAAACCATCTCATTACGTGATCATCGATACCGACGGAGGGATTGATGATATGAGGGCGATTTCAATGCTCCTGGCCTCACCCGATGTGAGGGTGCTTGCTGTCACCGTTTCACCGGGAGCACTTTCTGCAGGCAATGCATATATTAAAGTAAGAAGTCTCCTTAATTCATACTATCACGAAGGGATCCCTGTCGGGATAAACAGGGTCAGCAATTTCAATTCGCCCGATTTTCCTGTTGCCTTAACTGCCAAATGGGGAACCGAAGATGGTATTAATGTCGGTGAGGCACCTGATTTTATAACCGTTATCAGTGAAATGATCCTGGCAGAGAAGACCAAAATTAGATTTGTCAGTCTTGGCAGTATGTCGACAGCATGGAATTCATTAAGGAACATCCCGGATTTCGGCAGGCAGGTAAAGGATTTCATCTGGAGCGCTGACGGGATAGACGATAAAGCCGGATTCAATTACAACATTGATAAGAAATCCTCGGTTGCAATGCTGAAGCAGGAGATACCGGTAAAGATCATACGGAAAAACAGTCTTAATGATGCTGTTTTTTATGATAAGGAATTTATTTCGGAGTTAAGCAATATAAACACCCGGTATGCTTCCAGGATCTCTTCATTACTTGGATCGGCAGCTTCAGAAGATCATAAGTTTTCCTATGAGGCAACTGATGAAATGTCGGCAATCTTTCTCCACTATCCCGAACTGTTTATCTGCAAAACCCTGGGGAATATCTCCGATTGCATTCCTTCGGACCTCAGGGGATTACATGAAAGCGCAATAAAGATCTTAAAGGAAGAGACTGTTGCCGGGAACCAGGTAATAAGGGAATTTCCTGTTGAACCTTCTTTCTATTTCGATGACATCAGCGGTTCGGTTACGGAGATCATCAAAAAATACGGAATTGATGAATGGCGCTCAGGCGTCCTGGCAAATGAACTTCACAGGCATCTCGGGGTATTTGCAATTATCGGGGTTAAGATGGGAACCAGGGCAAGGGAGTATTTCAATACCGGTGTTGATGAATTCAGTGTCAGGTCCTTTGCAGGATCAATCCCTCCGGTAAGCTGCTTCAACGACGGTTTGCAGGTCAGCACTGGGGCAACCCCGGGACACGGACTCCTGACAGTAGTAAATAATCAGCCAGCTTCGCCTTCAGCAGAATTCACTTATCTGAACAGGAAAATACAGATCACCCTGAAACCTGAAATAACGGAAAAAATCACCTCTGAGCTCAGGGAGATC
>DAIUKI010000362.1:0-3388 GCA_036848255.1 Bacteroidales bacterium
CGGATATCTGTCAATAATGAATGTTGCATATAGCATGCTTACTGTTAAGAAATTAACAATTGCTTATTCTTAAATTGCATCAGAAAATATTTTAAAACTGATAATATGAAAAACCTGTTAAAACTATTTGCCGTTTTATTCTCAGCAGCCTTTATGTTCTCTGCCTGTGAAGGTCCGATGGGTCCTTCAGGTGCAGACGGATCAGACGGACTTGACGGAGAAGATGCAAATGAGACATGCAAGCTTTGTCATAACAGCACGGTGGTTCAGGCAAAAGGAATTGAATATGAGCATTCCCTGCATTTTACAGGTGAAGCATTTGAGGAGGGTACACGTAATAACTGCGCACCCTGTCACTCGCACCAGGGTTTCCTGGATGTAATCAAGAACAATACGCCGGCCACCATCACTGTGAATCCAAGTGATCCCACTAAGTATATAAACAATTACATTGCAACTGCTTCTTCCCTTGCCTTACCCGGGGCAATAAGCTGTTTCACATGCCACAGCTCATTGCACGAGGATTTTGAGTCAACTGAATTTATGCCACTTGCAACCACTGCTGCAGTACCTATGACTATGTGGGGCGGCTCAAAGACCATCAATTTCTCTAATACGACCTCAAATCTTTGTGCCAAATGCCACCAGCCAAGGCCGGTAACAGCTGCATCAGGTGCGTTGATCGACTATTCAAAACTGGTCTCGGAACCCACAGCGACCTATAATCTTTCATCAGTTTCTTACAGGACAGGGATTCATTACGGTGCACATGGGGCAATGGCAGCCGGTGTAGGAGGAATTGAGTTCGGCTCAGGGTTTACCAACTCTGCTCACACTGCTAATGCTTCATGTACCGATTGCCACATGGCTGCTCCATCAGGGCTTGCCGGAGGACATTCATTCAATGTTGCAGGGAACTTTGCTGGCTGTAATACCACTGGATGCCATACAACGATGAGTGCAACGAATGCAACCCTTACTGCGGCAAAGGATGATATCACGGCGAAGATTGCTGAACTAGCCGACAAAATAAATGCTATCGGTGCAGGGCATGATATTCTTCAGAAAGATCCGGCAGACGGACTATATCACGGTTATATCGATATATTTGATGCAGGCTCCAATCCAACCGGATACTGGAGAACAGGAGCGAGCGCTTCACCTGCGTTTCCGGCACTTACAAATGCCCAGTTCGGTGCCATAATTAACTTCCAGCTTGTTGTAAGGGATGCAAGCACCGGAGTGCATAATTATCCGTACATCAAAAAACTTCTTGAAAACACGATAGCTGCCATTTAATTCATAAGTTGCGAATAATAAAATGGGCATTGCGTGCAATGCCCATTTTTGTTATATTTGACTTTATACTATTAATCCTCATAAAATGAAACTTGTATCATCGGGCAGGAACTGGATCACAATTATTGGTTTGCTGATTGCATCAATCAATTTTTTAATGATCATCGTTCTGTTTCTGATTTCAACCATTTTCAATAAAAATGAGACAAACCTGGGATTGTTCATTTATATCATTTTGCCAGGATTTCTTATGCTTGGATTAATAATGATTCCTGCAGGAATTATAATTTCCAGAAAAAAAAGAATCGCTAAATCCCAGGGTGAAAAGAAGCTTTTACCGGCAATTGATCTTAATAATCCAAAACACAGAAAAGCATTTATTGTTTTCACTATTGCAACAATAATAATTCTTTTCCTTTCCACTTATGGAAGCATCGAGGCATATCATCTGACGGAATCGGTCGAATTCTGTGGCACTCTCTGTCATAAGGTAATGGAACCTGAATATACTGCATATCAGAATTCTCCTCATGCAAATGTGTCGTGTGTCGATTGCCATGTCGGTAGCGGTGCATCATGGTACGTTAAATCAAAGCTCTCGGGATTGCAACAGGTTTATTCAGTTATTGCAAAGAAATATCCTGCCCCGATTGAAACGCCTCTTCATGATCTGCGTCCGGCAAGAGAAACCTGTGAACAGTGCCATTGGCCCCAGAAATTTTATGCAAGGAACCTTCAGACGAACAAGTATTATCTGGCAGATTCCCTGAACACTGAATGGGATATTATTCTGCAAATGAAAATAGGACCCGAATTCAGTGATCTTGGTTTAACTGAGGGGATACACTGGCATATGAATCCGGATGTGAATATTGAATACATTTCCGAAAACGACAAGCGTGAATTGATAAATTACGTGAAGTACACAAATAAAGCGACCGGAGAAGTTACAATCTATAAAAGTCCCGAAACCGAAATATCTGACAGTGCAATATCTGTATCCTCATCCAGGTCGATGGATTGCATTGATTGTCATAACAGACCTTCTCATAATTACAGCTCCCCTCCTGTTTATTTCGATAAGGCAATGCTTAAAAATGAAGTAAGTAAAGAGATCCCCTTCATAAAGAAAACTGCGATGGGAATTCTCAGAAATAGTTTTCCCACCAGGGATACAGCATTAATGCAAATCAGGGAAGGTATTATCAATTTTTATAAAACGGATTTTGCTGATTATTTCGCAAAGAACTCTGATAAAATTGATCAATCCATCGCCAGTTTACAGAGAGCCTACAGCCAGAATTCTTTTCCGGCCATGAAAGTGACTTACGATGCTTATCCCGATCATATCGGTCATCTGGAAGTAGAGGGTTGTTTCAGGTGTCATAATGACAATTTCACATCGGAAAACGGTAGAAAAATTACGAGGGACTGTAATCTGTGTCATACTATAATTGGCCAGGGTAGCACGGAAATGATGCGGTATACCAATATAAAGGATACACTCGAATTTCAACATCCCGTTGATATAGGAACAGCCTGGAAGGAAGCCAATTGTTCAGAATGTCACAGGTATCTGTATTAACAAAAAAAACCCGGTCACTAAAGCCGGGTCTTCTCTTTATCCAAAGTCCTTTACAGTTTACTTTTTCAATGTGCGCATATAGTTCACTAAATTCCAGAGATCATCATCTGATAATTTACCTTCATATTTCGGCATCTCATCCCTTCCGAATTTGGACTTGTAGAAATGCTCGCCATCAGTCTGTTTCTGATATGCCTCCTTTGAAAGGTCACCTGGGAAAGTTTTCAAAGCTCTTGCTTTGACGCCGTCACCAAGCCCGGTTTTACCATGGCATGAAGCACAGTTTTTTGTATAGAGGGCCAATCCTGCCTTTGTGCTTGCATCTCCGGTTGCAACCGGATTTTTCATTGTTTTAAAATTAGCAGGAACATCCCATGGCTTCGCCTGCTCCTGCGCTGAAACATTCATATTCAGAATAGAGACACTGGCGAAAACAACCAATGAACTGATAATTACTTTTTTAATGGTTTTCATTTTCAAATTTTTAGATTTAATTTATATAAT
>DAIUKI010000363.1:0-3375 GCA_036848255.1 Bacteroidales bacterium
ATCGGATTTCCGGGTCATGTCCGTTACAGGGATGGATATACAATTACAACTTCAAACCTTAAGGGTTTTAAGAACTTTCCCCTGCGTGATTCAATAAGCAAAAACTTCTCAATTCCTGTCAGGCTCGACAATGATGCAAATGCTCAGGCATTCTGCGAATTCAAATGCGGTGCCGGCAGAGGATATGACGATCTTATCTTTCTGACGATAAGCTCAGGAATTGGTGCCGGAATAGTTCTCAACAGGAAGATCTACCGCGGGATAACAGGGACTGCAGGTGAATTCGGTCATACAATAGTTGATCCCCGCAGTGACTATATATGTACCTGTGGGAACAGGGGATGTCTGATGGGATGTGCCTGCGGACTCACAATGCCTCAGATGTTCAGGAAAAAGACTGAAGATGGTATTAAGACTACGCTTCCTCTTCCTGATGACTTTGATATCTCGAAAGTGGATGGAAAGCTTATAAAACAGGGGCTTGACATTGATGATCCCGTATCAAAGGCCATTGTGACTGACTGTGCCGATTATATTGGGATTGGCTTATACAACATATTCCAGGTTTTTAATCCCCCAATAATCATTCTGGGAGGAGGATTGATGAATCTTGGAGATTTTTATTTCAACCGCATCAAGGGAAAGTTCTATGAGCTTGCAAGGGATATGATCCATGATCCGATAGCAATAGTCAGATCTGAAGCTGAAGCTGATGCCGGACTTATAGGTGCTGCGGCACTGCTTCTTGAATAAATCATAATAGAGCGAGCGTAGCCGAGCTCATCCCGCCCATCCCTCCCTGTCGAGGTTTCGATAGTTTATCGCTTCCGATATATGTTCTGCAGTAATATTTTCTGAGTCTCCAAGATCGGCGATCGTCCTTGCCACTTTAAGAATCCTGTCATAAGCTCGTGCCGAGAGGCCTCGCAATTCCATTGCTGTTCTCAGAAGCCTCCCTCCGGCCTCATCGAGCTGGCAGAATCTCCTCTGCATCGATGATGACATCTGGGCATTTGCATAGACTCCCTTCACCGACTCAAACCTTTGCGACTGTATTGCCCTTGCCCTGACAACCCTTTCCCTTACTTCAGCTGATTTTTCAACCTTTCCCGTGTCCGACAGCTTGTCATATTTAACCGGCACCACCTCGATATGTATATCGATCCTGTCAAGAAGGGGGCCCGATATCCTGTTCAGATATTTCTGTACCATTCCAGGCGAGCACATACACTCTTTTTCGGGATGGTTATGAAATCCGCACGGACAGGGATTCATTGAAGCAATCAGCATAAAGCTTGCCGGATAATCACAGGTCGATTTTGCCCTCGAGATAGTTATTATCCTATCTTCCAGCGGCTGTCTCATAACCTCGAGGACACTTCTTTTGAATTCAGGAAGCTCATCAAGGAACAACACCCCGTTATGGCCGAGAGAAATTTCCCCTGGCTGAGGATAAGTACCCCCTCCCACAAGGGCAACATCCGAAATTGTGTGGTGAGGACTCCTGAATGGCCTTTTTGTCATAAGCGCAGTATGATCATCGATCTTTCCCGCTACTGAATGGATCTTCGTGGTTTCAAGAGCTTCCTCAAGAGTAAGCGGTGGCATTATAGTACCTAATCGCTTGGCCAGCATTGTTTTTCCTGCTCCCGGAGGGCCTATCATAAGGAGATTATGATGTCCCGCTGCCGCCACTTCAAGTGCCCTTTTGACATTCTCCTGACCGCGTACGTCTGAAAAATCAACATCATATTTATTTGCTTCACCCTTAAAGATCTCCAGCAGGTCAACTTTTACAGGTTCGAATTTCCGGAAGCCGTTAAAGAAATCTACCACATCACCGAGCTTTTCCATCCCATATACATCCAGTCCGCTTACAACTGCAGCCTCACGGGCATTCTTCACCGGTACGATCACACCCTTGAAACCCTCCTCCCTGGCTCTCAGCGCAATAGGAAGTACTCCCTTGACAGGCTGCAATGTTCCGTCAAGCGACAGCTCACCCATTGTCAGATATGATTCGATTTCTCCGCAAACAATCTTTTCATCTGCCGCCATGATACCAACGGCAAGCGGAAGGTCATATGACGATCCCTCCTTCCGTATATCTGCAGGAGCCATGTTAATCAGCACCTGCTTCCCGGGCCATTTGAATCCAAGGGTCCGCAATGAAGATTCAATTCTCTGCTGGCTCTCCTTCACCGCCACATCGGGCAGTCCGACAAGGTAAAAACGTATTCCGCGCGATACATTTACTTCTATCGTAACTGTAACGGCATCAATACCGGTGACAGCACTGGCAAATGTCCTTACTAACATAATATATTTTTAACAGCACGTTTGAGGAAACACAGTATCAAATATAATAAAATTAATGTAAAAAACAAAAGTCGGAGCGAAGCATCGGGGGAAAAAGAAAAAAGTTAATATAGATTTCCCCCTTTGAAGAGCATGCCCCGGCTTGGCGTGGAGCGGGGGGTGGGTTATACTATTCTTATCTGCCCAGATCCACTGAATCTGTTTTCCGGAAACCAATGATACGAATTGACAAATCCCTGTCTATTTCCACAATAGCATAATTGTTGTTTTCCGCACCGGTTCCTTCTACCACAGCTTTAAGAGTATAATAATAGATATCGTTGATTTTACACAAGTCCCCTTCATGATAATGTCCCTGAAAAACAATCACAACATTTCCGGCATCTTCAAGCACTTTTCTGACGACATCAGCATTATCGGGACAATATATCCTGTCACCAGGAGGTGTATCAAGCCGGTGGTGAATAAAAATGACAGCCGGCATTTTATTCCTGTGCAAATCATTTTTAAGCCATTCCAGTTGATTTTTCGGAATGTGGACGTCCGTCCAGTCAAATTTGCCCCGATCGTATGCCGTGTCCTGTGAGGTATAATTGGCATCGAGAACTATAAAATGAAAAGAATTCCTGTCAAACGAATAGTAATTGGAAGCCCTTACAAATCCTTCATTGGATATCCCGTCAAGGAATTGCTGCTTTGAAATGCTGTCATGATCATGATTACCAAGGACATGATAATGAGGACCTTTAAACCGGCTGAATTCTTTCTCGACCGTTTCAAGAAAAATAAGGGTCTCCTCCTCTTTGGGCTCGACTCCCTGATCCTTGAAATCTCCAAGCTCGATCAGAAAGTCAACATCCTGCTCATCCATCAGTTCAACGCATTCCGATAGTTTATCAAGTGATTCATTATAATACCTGGTTGAGTTTTCAGGAGCCGGCCTGTCGGCGTAATGAATATCGGTAACTATCCCAAATCTTACTGGTTTAATCCTCCCTTGTGCTGATTTAATTCTTAATACAGGAATTCCTCCCAGCAGGGTTATCGTTGTTCCAA
>DAIUKI010000364.1:0-3373 GCA_036848255.1 Bacteroidales bacterium
TTTATTGACTGTGAGCTCCATCTGGAGCTTAACATCGGGCTCCATTCTGAGGATTACCAGGTCGGGATTGAGAACACTGAAACTGCTGAGTACATTGTTTAGGGCTCCGGCTTTGAGTACTTCCTGCCCGTTGAGCTTGATCATAACTTTTTCATGATCAACATCCTCAACTGTCCGTTTAAAGCGGACCTGTTTAAGGTTCAGGATGATTTCGGTCACATCTTCGATAACCCCGGTAATTGTGGAGAACTCGTGGTCGATACCTTCTATCTTTACCGTGGTGATCGCAAAACCTTCGAGCGATGAGAGAAGTATCCTTCTCAAAGCATTACCCACAGTAATACCGTAGCCGGGTTCAAGAGGGCGGAATTCGAATTTACCGGATCTGTCGGTAGCTTCCAGCATAATAACTTTATCGGGCTTCTGGAATGATAAAATGGCCATAGGACTTTTCTTATAAATTATTTTGAATACAATTCAACTATTAACTGTTCCTTGATGTTTTCAGGAATATCTGTGCGCTCAGGTACACTCATGAACTTACCTGCCATTTGTGCATCATCCCACTCAAGCCATGGAAGCTTCGAGTATTTCCGTGTCGTAAGTGAATCGACTATCGTTTCAAGTGATTTTGATTTTTCGCGAACTCCTATTATGTCGCCAGGCTTCAGCTGGAATGAAGGAACATTGACAACTGTTCCGTTCACTGTTATGTGCCTGTGCGAAACAAGCTGGCGGGCAGAAGCTCTGGTAGGGGCAACTCCAAGACGGTAAACAGTATTATCGAGACGGGCTTCGAGCATCTGGAGAAGAACCTCGCCGGTAACTCCCTTGCTTCTTGATGCTTTCTCAAACGTTTTGTGGAACTGTCTCTCAAGTACTCCGTAAGTGTATTTCGCCCTTTGCTTCTCCCTGAGCTGAAGCCCGTATTCAGAGGTCTTTTTCCTTTTTTTATTCATCCCGTGCTGACCAGGAGGAAAATTTTTCCTGTCGAGGTTCTTATCGGGACCATAAATAGGCTCTCCGAACTTTCTTGCAATTCTTGATTTTGGGCCGGTATATCTTGCCATCGTGCTTTTATTTTAAAACTTACAAATTATCTTTCCGTCACACATTATACTCTTCTTCTCCCGGGTGCACGGCAACCGTTATGTGGCATTGGCGTAACATCGGTAATTTCTGTTACCTCGATACCAACATTGCTGATCGACCTTATTGCAGATTCGCGGCCAGCCCCCGGTCCTTTCACATATACCTTTACTTTTCTCAATCCAAGATCATATGCGACTTTCCCGCATTCCTCGGATGCCATCTGGGCAGCATAGGGAGTATTTTTTTTGGATCCCTTAAAACCCATTTTACCGGCAGATGCCCACGAGATAACCTGACCTGAATTGTTTGTCAGAGTTATAATGATATTATTGAATGATGAATGAACATGAGCCTGACCTGTCGGTTCAACCTTGACGATCCGTTTCTTCAATGCTCCGGTTTTCTTTGCCATATTCTATTTATTTAGTAGCTTTTTTCTTGTTTGCAACAGTTTTCTTTCTTCCCTTGCGCGTCCTGGCGTTGTTCTTTGTGCTCTGTCCTCTTACCGGCAAACCGAGTCTGTGACGGACACCGCGGTAACAGCCGATATCCATTAACCTTTTAATGTTAAGCTGTGTCTCGGAACGAAGCTCACCTTCAAGCTTGAAATTATCATTCAGGATACGGCGGATTGCATTGATCTGATCATCGTTCCACTCCTGGACCTTTGCATTCCGGTCGACTCCTGCTTCATCAAGAACCTTCTGAGCAGTACTCCTTCCAACTCCATAGATATAGGTAAGGCCTACCTCTCCTCTTTTGTTTCTTGGTAAATCAACACCAACAATACGTGCCATATATTACTTTTCTTAAATGAGTTGCAAAATTAAATAAATTATCCCTGTCTCTGTTTATACTTGGGATTTTTCTTGCTTATAACATATATGCGCCCCTTACGCCTTACTATTTTGCAGTCGGCGCTGCGCTTTTTAACAGATGCTCTTACTTTCATTACCTTAATATTTCTTATTTATATCTGAATGTTATTCTTCCTTTTGTAAGATCGTAGGGTGACATTTCGACTTTCACCTTGTCGCCCGGCAGGATCTTTATATAGTGCATCCTCATCTTCCCGGAAATATGAGCAGTTATCACATGTCCGTTTTCGAGCTCCACCCTGAACATTGCATTGGAAAGAGCTTCGATGATAGTACCGTCCTGTTCGATTGATGCTTGTTTCGACATACGATTACATTTTATTTAAAACTTCTTCAATAAATTTAAAAGTCGTTAACACATCCGCTCTTCCCTTATCGACTGCCACGGCATATTCAAAATGTGCCGAAGGCTCCCCGTCGATTGTTTTTACTGTCCAGCCATCCCTCATCTGCACCGTCTCTTTCCTTCCCATGTTAATCATGGGTTCGATGCATATTACGAGTCCCTTTTCCATTTTTGGTCCTGTTCCCCTTTTACCGTAATTCGGAACTTCGGGCGGTTCATGAAGCCTCTTTCCAAGCCCGTGACCAACAAGCTCCCTGACTACCGAATAACCGCCGCTTTCGGCTTTGTTCTGCACGGCCCAGGAGATATCACCGACCCTGTTCCCTGCGACTGCCTCTTTCACTCCATCCTCGAGCGATTCCCTTGTAAAATCAAGAAGACGCTTTACCGATTCATCAATCTCCCCAACAGGAAAAGTATATGCGCTGTCGCCATACCATCCGTTCAGGATCACCCCGCAATCAACCGAAATAATGTCTCCCTCCTTCAGTACGTAATCAGAAGGAAAGCCATGAACCACCTCATCGTTGACTGAAGTACAGAGAGTGAAAGGAAAGCCTCCGTATCCCTTGAATCCGGGGATGCCCCCATTGTCACGGATATAGGTTTCGGCAATCTTATCGAGATAAAGAGTTGTGACCCCGGGTTTTATCAATGAAGCAATTTCTGCAAGCGTCTTCGACACAAGCAAATTGCTCTCTCTTAACAACCCGATCTCTTCATCAGTTTTTAAATACAACATCAAAGAACGTTAAACTAATTATATCGAGGTAGTGGCCCCTGATCTTCCCTTAACACGGCCCGATTTCATAAGGCCGTCGTAGTGACGCATAAGCAGGTGACTTTCTATCTGCTGCAGCGTATCGAGCACAACTCCTACAAGAATAAGCAGCGAAGTGCCTCCGTAAAACTGGGCAAATTGCGGTGTTACTGAAAATTTCACCGCAATAGCCGGCATAATTGCAATAATCGCAAGGAAGATGGAACCCGGCAATGTTATCCTTGACATAATTGTATCGAAGAACTCGACAGTTTTTCTGCCAGGTTTAATGCCTGG
>DAIUKI010000365.1:0-3369 GCA_036848255.1 Bacteroidales bacterium
ATCCTTAAAATTCCTTATTTTTGTATTAGCACCTTTTCAGATCCATATAATTAGTAACATAATTCTCTAATCATGAAAAAACACAATTTTTACGCTGGCCCTTCTATCCTGCCTCAGTACACCATCGACAAGACAATTGAAGGTATAAGGGATTTTGCAGGTTCGGGCTTGTCTGTTCTGGAGATTTCTCATCGCAGCAAGGAATTTGTGGCCTGCATGAACGACACAACTACCCTTGTCAGGGAGTTGCTCGAGATCCCCTCAGGATACCAGGTTATATTCCTGGGAGGAGATGCCAGCCTTCAGTTCGCCATGGTCCCGATGAACATGATGAATAATAAGTCGGCTTATCTGAATACCGGTGAATGGGCCGGCAAGGCTCTTAAAGAGGCTAAGATATATGGTGAAGTTGTTGAAGTGGCCTCTTCCAGGGAAAAGCTCTTCAACTACATTCCAAAGAACTACACAGTTCCGGCTGATGCCGACTATTTCCACATAACAACCAACAACACAATTTACGGTACTGAACTAAAAAAAGATCCTTCAGTAAGTGTCCCTCTGGTAGCAGACATGTCCTCCGATATCTTCAGCCGTCCCATCGATGTTTCGAAATATTCAATAATTTATGCCGGCGCCCAGAAAAACCTTGCTCCTGCAGGGGTCACTCTGATAATTATTAAAGAGGATGCCCTTGGCAAAGTTACGCGCCAGATACCTACAATGCTCGACTACCGTACTCACATAAAGGGGGAATCGATGTTCAATACGCCTCCTGTTTTTGCTGTCTTCGCAGCCCAGCAGACACTTCACTGGCTAAAAGACCTGGGAGGCGTGAAAGCTATTCAGAAGAAAAATATTGCAAAGGCAGGGATGCTTTATGATGAGATCGAAAGAAATAAATTATTTGTTCCCACCATAAAGGATCCGGAAGACAGGTCACTCATGAATATTTGCTTCATCATGGCCGACGAGTACAAGGAACTTGAACAGCCGTTTACCGAATTTGCAAAATCAAAGGGTTTGCTTGGATTAGCGGGCCATCGTTCTGTCGGGGGTTTCCGTGCTTCAACATATAATGCTCTTCCTGAAGAGAGCGTAACAGCTCTCATAAATGCCATGAAGGAATTTGAAACAAAAAGTTAATTCATTGCCTCATATTCTGTTAAAGCAATCTCATATAATTCTTAAAATGATGTTGTTATGAAGATACTTGTTGCAACAGAAAAGCCTTTTGCTCCGGCAGCAATAGAACAGATCAGGGATATTGCCAGGGAAGAAGATCATGAACTGTTATTGCTCGAGAATTATAAAAGTGTTGAAGAATTCAGGTCATCTGTTGCCAATGCTGATGCTTTGATCGTACGCAGCGATCTGGTCACAGCGGAAATTATTTCTTCTGCCAGAAATCTCCGAATCGTTGTAAGAGCCGGTGCCGGTTTCGATAATCTGGATCTTGAGGCTTGTACTGCCCATGGAGTGGTAGCAATGAATACACCAGGACAGAATGCAAACGCTGTTGCCGAACTGGTTTTTGAAATGATGCTTTACCAGGCCAGAGGAGGCTTCACCGGTAATATAGGTACTGAACTGCGTGGAAAAACACTTGGAATTCATGCTTTTGGGAATGTTGGAAAGTATGTTGCCGAAATAGGCATGGGTTTTGGCATGACAATTTATGCTTTTGACCCGTTTAAGGCTGATAATGTAATTACCGAATCGGGTGCAAAAGTATGCAGGAGAGTCGAGGAGCTCTATTCATCATGCCAGTATGTTTCACTTCATTTACCGGCAAACGCTAAAACAGCCGGATCAATAAATTACAACCTTCTGATTAATATGCCTGTCAATGCGGTCCTAGTTAATACCGCAAGAAAAGAGATCATAAACGAAGATGACCTCCTGCGGATATTTCAGGAGCGTCCCGATTTCAGATATCTGTCAGATATTGAGCCCGGCTGCAAACCTGTTTTTGAAGGAAAATACAAGGGGAGGTACCTTTTTTCAGATATTAAAATGGGCGCCCAGACAAAAGAGGCCAATATAAACGCAGGCATCGCCGCGGCAAGGCAGATAGTCGACTATTTTAAAACCGGGAACGAACGGTTCAGAGTAAACAAACAGAAATAAACCAAACTAAATGGCTGTTGTAAAACCATTCAGGGGATTGAGACCCCCGCGGGATATTGCCAAAGACCTGTCAAGCCTGCCATATGATGTTATGAATACCGAAGAGGCAAGAAAAATGGCAGAGGGTAAGGAGTGCTCCCTTCTTCATATTACACGATCTGAAATCGATCTTCTTCCCGGCACCGACGTTCATTGCGGAGAGGTGTACGAAAAATCGGTCAGCAATTTTGCCCTCTGGCGGGAAAAAGAATGGCTGGTTCAGGATGAGGAGCCTCATTTTTATATCTATGCACAGACAATGAAGTGCCGGACCCAGTATGGAATTGTCGGATGTGCTTCTGTTGATGATTATCTCAGTGGCGTTATAAAGAAACATGAACTTACAAGGCCCGATAAGGAACAGGACCGGATGACTCATGTGCGGGTGAACAATGCGAATCTTGAACCTGTCTTTTTCGCATATCCTGCTGTAAAGCAGATTGATAAAATTGTAAGCACAATCACTGAAAATCAAGCCCCGGAATATGACTTTAATTCTGAAGATGGCTTTGGTCACACTTTTTGGGTGATCAGGGAACGCGACACGAATAATCTGATTGAAAAGCTCTTTGCTGAAAAAGTACCTTTTACCTACGTTGCCGACGGCCATCACAGGACCGCTGCAGCTGCCCTTGTCGGAAAAGAAAAACGTGAAAATAATCCGGGTCATACAGGAAATGAGGAGTATAACTATTTCATGGCAGTCCATTTCCCGGATAACCAGCTTAGGATAATCGACTATAACAGGACAGTCAGGGATCTGAACGGTCTTTCGGAAACGGAATTTCTGGAAAAGATTGAGAAGGGATTTGTTGTCAGGGATAAGGGAGTTTTAGTATATATTCCCAGAAAACTGCACAACTTCGCAATGTATATGAGCGGCAAATGGTACAGCCTTACCGCCCGGCCCGAAACATATGACGACAACGATCCCATCGGAGGCCTGGATGTTACAATTCTTTCAAACCAGATCTTTATACCGGTTCTTGATATCCAGGATCTCCGCCGCTCAAAGAGAATTGATTTTGTCGGCGGTATAAGAGGGCTTTGCGAACTTGAGAAAAGGGTCAACAGTGGTGAAATGAAAGTGGCATTTGCACTCTACCCGGTATCGATGAAACAGCTGATAACCATAGCCGATTCTGGAAATATAATGCCTCCGAAAACCACCTGGTTCGAACCAAAATTAAGAAGCGGACTGGT
>DAIUKI010000366.1:0-3356 GCA_036848255.1 Bacteroidales bacterium
TAAATCGCCCGGATTTGAAGGGGCACGTTTTGGGTTTCTAAATATATTTGTTTCAGAGCACTTTTCATCATTTATCTTGACCCGGTTTTCTTTATCTGCAGTTTCGAATCCTTATAATTATCCGGAGAGAGCTTCCAGGGATTCACAACTTCCCAGTTTTCCTTGATCTCAATCTCTTCGGGATAATAGGATACAGGCTCCGGCTGGCGGTGCAGATCAAAATCGCCGGTAGTCCATTCCCCGTTATTGTCAATATCAAATATTGTCCTGGCCCTGTATTTTCCTTTTTCAAGAAGAGGAAACTCAAGCCTGAGCGTATCTTTCCGATGGACCTGCCTTACAAGTTTTTCCTGATTATCGAGGATCTGGATGATTTTACTCCCTTTGTATCCCTTCAGATCAAGGATCAGCTTGCCGTATGATTCAGGCGGAAGAACTGAAAACCTGACTCCTGCTGAATCGGAATATTCGCCATAAATGCTTGAAAAGGCTGATGAATCGGTAATAAGGAGATAGTTCTTTCCGGGATTAAGCCGGGTATCCATAAAATAACGGGACGAACCGGTAGTATCGCGGACAAGGCTAAATGGCTGCCTGATCCTTTGCTCCTTAACCATTTCAAACAGTGCAATCCTTGAAGTGTCGGGAGGAAGAAACGGGGAGGGTGCGGTTATTGTTATCCTTTTATCGGGCCTCTCCTGACCCGTGATTCCGGTATTAACTTTATAAGGGATTCGTTTCAGGGCTTTTGTCCTTACAGCCCTGGGAGCAATATATCTCATCTGAATGGTATCATCCTTCAGGTCGGTAATTCCAAGCGTATCGGTAAACGGGAACCTGATTATTGTTTCGATTTCCGGACGGTTGTATATTGTGCTGTCGGTCAGCCACACCGTTATTGTATCGCTTTTCCTGCTCTTCTCAATAAACCAGCCATCCGGAGAGGCGCCGGGAATTGAAAATTCAAATCCCATTGTATCGGGAGGAAGAGACAGGATATAGTTAATCTGGAAAGCCTGTTTTCTTGAAGATGATGACAGGTAATGCAGTCTCTTTTCAGCCTGAAAAAGGATTAGCGGATATTCCCCGATAACCGCTGGTTTAACCTGAACCTTCCCGTCGGCTGATGGCTTAACGGAAGTTGTATCTTTTGCCTGAGGCAGAAAACTCGTTCCCGGAGTGACCTGTATTGGTTCCGGATAAAAGGCAAAAAACTCATCCCTGTTGTTGTAGTTCTTGCTGTTGTCGGCATCGGCAAGTGCGTACAGACGGTAAGTACCCGGACGTACATTATCAATGCGGAATTCCCCATTGCTTTCAGTGCGGCTAATATAATCGGGGATCTGTTTCACCACGGAGGAATCATCAGGATGACTGTAAAGAAGCACCATTGTATTTTCGGGAGGATCAAGGTTCAGACCGGAATATACATTGCCTGTAACCGACAGCGAATCAATATAGTTCCCTGTCGAAAACACAAACTGGTAGTTATTGATCGCATTTCCCTCATTGAGATCCCTTATTGCATCCTGGAAATAAAATGTATAAGTTGTGCTGTCCTTAAGCTCATCCTCATATTCGATCCGTATTCCTTTGCCCCTTACTAAAATTTCAGGTCTTTTATTCATTGGGGGTGATACCATGAACTTTTCGCTTATTTTATCGAGAACAACGTACTCGTTGAAGGTGACGACTATTTCCTTACCGGTGAAATTGACGGCCCCGTTTTCAGGAACACTTTTTAAAATGACAGGTATATCCTTATCCTTCGGCCCACCCGAAGGGGTGTTCATTTTCGCACATCCGAATGCCAGTATCATGACCATGATCATTAACCAATATCTTCGGACAATGCGTTCTCTCATCAAAATCTGCATTATATCTGCAAACATACATTTTTTAAGAATACTTTTTACAGGTGCAGGTTAATTACCCTTTTGTTATCTCCTTACCCCCTTCCCAACCTTCCCCCACGGGGGAAGGAGTTAGTTTTATTTACAGACATGCAGAATATGTAAGGTTTGGATCTATAAAACTTTCCCTGTATCTCATTTTGCTATTAATTCTTACATTTGTTGAATTATAATACTTCCTATTATGCATTTACTTGTTATACCATGGGATGTCAATCCCGAGATATTCCGGATTGGTTCTTTTGCAGTCAGATGGTACGGATTGTTGTTTGCCTCATCATTCCTTTTCGGATATATAATCCTGGACAGGATCTTCAGGAACGAAAACCTGTCGCAGGGCAGTCTCGACAGACTCACAGTCTATGTAGCTGTCGGGGTTATAGCCGGGGCAAGGCTTGGACACTGCTTATTTTATGAGCCCGCGTATTATCTCAGTCATCCGGTGGAAATATTAAAGATATGGCACGGGGGACTTGCAAGCCATGGCGCCGCAATAGGAATCCTGATAGCCCTGTGGTTGTTTGTAAGAAAAGAAAAAAAGGATTACACCTGGATCATTGACCGGGTTGCTATCGTTGTTGCACTTGCCGGGTTTTTCATCAGGATGGGGAATCTGATGAACTCAGAGATATATGGTGTTGAAACAACCATGCCATGGGGATTCGTTTTCCTCAGGAACGGAGAGACTGCTCCCAAGCATCCTACCCAGATATATGAGGGACTGGCTTATCTTTTCATTTTCATTCTCCTTCTCAGGATCTACTGGAAGAACCGTGGGGAACATATCCAGGGACTTCTTATAAGTCTGACGCTGATCCTGATATTCACTGCAAGGTTCTTTATTGAATTTCTCAAAGAGGACCAGGTTGCCTTCGAATCGGGAATGAAGCTGAATATGGGTCAGATCCTCAGCATCCCCTTTATAATCGCCGGATTTGTCTGGCTCTATATAAGCATAAAGCAGAATAAGAGGGCAGTAATCAAACGAAAAGGCTGAGGGCCGAGAGCCGGGAGCAGGGGGCTGAGGGCTGAGGGCTATTTTTTCAGAATTCCGTTGAAAAGCACATCAAGTATTGCAGTCAGCCTTTCTTCGAGGTTAAGTTCCCTCTTCTTCCAGAACAGCGGTACCTCGAGCCCTTTCAGGGTAGTCTGAACTGCAAGCGCGGTATACTCGCTGTTTTTGACGCTGAACACCTTCTTCCTTGCACCATGGTAAAGTATGAGCCGTAGAATTGCCAGCTCCTCACGGTCGTATTTTTCGCGTATCGCCTCTATAAAATCAAAGTGATCGAGGTTTTTATCGAAGATGGCGTTATAGTAATTTGAGAGCTTTTCGAACGCTTTCATCCTTACAAAAACATAATTTCTCATTTTATCGACAGGCGATTCCACCGATTTGATAGCCTTAGTAAGCTCATTTCTAAGTATATTGGCTTCATAAAG
>DAIUKI010000367.1:0-3355 GCA_036848255.1 Bacteroidales bacterium
TCTTTTTGGTTCGATTGGAACACTGATGTTCCTGATGGGATTTATAATGGCAGGATACCTCGGTATCAGAAAAATTGTATTTATAAATAATAATCTCAGGGCTCCGCTCGTAACCGACTCTCCTTTTTTCTATATAGCACTTACGGCGATGGTAATTGGAACGGCCCTCTTTCTGACCGGATTCCTTGGCGAGTTGATTAACCGCAACTCCTCCGAAAGAAACAATTATCTGATAAAGGATAAGGCAAATATTGACTGATAAGCCAGAAAAGAAGAATTTTAGCATTTATATGACGTAATTACAATGTAATTACAGGGCTTTGATCAACTGTTTAAGCAGACATTTGTAAAAAACCTCAGTTACCGCATCAGTTGTTCTGTTCCATGAAAACTTTTCTTTTTCTTTCTTAACGCATTCACTGAACGCATTTTTTCTTCCGTTATCAAAATAATCCAAAATTGCATCTGCAATGATTTTGGGTTCAGGCTGAACAACATAGCCGCACTTCCCATGCGGAATTATTTCCTTCAAACCACCCACATCAGTGACAAGCATTGGTTTGTCAAAATTGAATGCTATCTGCGTGACGCCGCTTTGAGTGGCTGATTTATAAGGCTGAACCACCAGGTCGGCAGCGCTGAAGAATAGCCTTACATCCTCGTCTTTAATGAAATGATCATAAAAAATTATATCGTTATCAAGTCCTGATTCTTTTACCAGGTTCGTGTAATGATCTTTATTATCGTAAAATTCACCGGCAACGATCAGCTTAAGGTTTCTTCCCCTCAGCCTGGTATCGGAAAAGGCGCTGATCAGAATATCGAGTCCTTTGTAATCCCTTATTATTCCGAAGAAGAGAAGATATGAGTTTTGCGGATCAAGTTTCAGAGCCGACAGAGCATCGCCCCTGTCAAGCTTCTTACCATAAGTATCAAACAGGGGATGGGGAGCGGCACATACCGGAATGTCTTTCCTGAATCCTACCACATCTTTCAGGACGGTATCGGATAAAACAGCTGCCCCGTCGATGCTATTCATAAAGAATTTAGTCAGGAAACTGTCACCCCGACGCTTTTCGTGAGGATAGACATTATCCACCAGTGAGATAACGACAGTGTACTTATTGGATCTTACAATTCTTGCGACTGTACCAAGACAGGGTGCCATGAAAGGCAGCCAGTATCTTATTAACAGAATATCAGCTTTCTCTTTTCTGATTTTTAAACCTGTTCTCAACCAGTTGAAGGGATTAATTGAGTTTAGTTCACGTCTGATTTTTATCCCTTCAGGAGCAGGACCATCTGTAAACTGTGTTTTTCCCGGGAAAAGAAATCGGGGGTATTGCAGGGTAAAGGTGCGTATATCCACATCCTTGCATTCTGTGACAAACTGGCGCGCCAGCCTTTCATTGAATGTGGCCAAACCTCCCCTGTAAGGATATGCAGGTCCGAGAAAGGTGATCTTCATTAGAAGAAAATAATCGGTAAAAATATAAAATCAGTATTATAACTCCTCTTTGCGGTATTATATTTTCCCGGAATCGCCGGCAAAGTTATTTCAGTTTGTTATCAGGGGTCAAATTTAAGATAATCTTCAAGGTATGCAAACATGGGTGGAAGTTTCCCGTTTTTTAAAATTGTCGCCCTTTCCAGCATGAGACTTCCGGGATTCGCAAGAAGATCGTGCAAGGCATTTTGCATCAGCTGCTTCCCGAAATCCATGGATGCATCGCGAGGCAGTTCGCCCGGCAGGTTATCTATCGACATCACTGTTATGTTTGTGGGTCTTGTAAAAGCCGGTTCTTCCTTTTCAAGAAAGGGGTTGTATCCGTAAAAAGGATCGGAGATGGTTGTTGTCCTGATTGTTGAGGGTATCGGACCATTAATATCGCAGCTGATATCAGCAATTACTGAAATTCTGAAATCGCTGCTTTTTATATCATCCTTAGTGAAAAAGACTGGTGAACCCGGATCCCAGTAATGACCCGTGATCAGTATATCAGCGACCCTGGCATATGGAAGGAAGGCAGACTCGTATTCACCGGGATGCCTGCTGAAATGGTTGAAGCTGAAATGTTGTTTGCCTTTATGCCGGGTATAATGCTCCGGACCTATCTGGCAGACCACGGGAACATCAAATTCGCGGTTCAGGAATTCTTCGGGCCCGACCTGAACCATATTGCAGATGTTCAGAGTTTCGAGAGCTCCATTAGAGACACGTCCTTTGCCTGTTATCAGGATCTTCAGATCAGGTTTTAATTCAATAAGCCGGAGCCCGGCCCACATTTCATCGAGATCGCGGCATTGACTGGCAGGCTTCAGTCTGAACCGGTTGGTTCTTATTCCTCTGGCTCTTAATCCATTATATGCACCCACAATTCCAGCCCATCTGCCAAAGGCTACTACCCGGTCACCCTTGTCGGTTGTCAGGTATTCATAATCGATAAGGCTGATATTTTTTTCAGCCATCTCACAGAACATTTCCCGGTTATGAGTTTGTTTTTTGGCAACATGTGCAAAGAACAAATAAGTTTTATCAGGGATCAGGGTTCTTCTGTCCACTTCCTTTACACCCATAAGGATATCGCAATCATGAAGGTCTTCTTTTAGGGGGATATCGAGGTACTCATATTCGTCATTTGTGTAGCATCTGTAGTCGCTTGGCTGTACGAAAAATTCAACGAACGGGTATAATTCTTCAATCGCGACTATCTGCGGGGGAGTCAGGGGGACCCTTCTGTCGGGAGGATTTTTGGTTTCACGGAGTATCCCAACCTTAACAGTTTTTTCCATAGATAACAAATTGAGTAACGCATCAAATGTACAGAATATGGCAAGATTTTTGAGTTACTTGCATCAGTTGAGGTGTAAAATTTGTACTTTTGTACCATTATACCGGGGCTGATTTGGTTTTGACAGCATGAGGGGTGTTATGTAAGCATGCAGTGTGTGGTGGCGCGTCACTTAAACAGTGTCACAAAACAACAAAAGGCGAATCTAATTACGCTCTCGCTGCTTAAGCGAATAAAGTAGTTTAAGCTTTATCCAGCCTCATGAGGTTGGACGGGACGCTTCCCGGGCGGTCAAGCCCTGATCCAACCCGATACGGAGGCGCACGCAATCCGGGGCTAGCCTGAGGAGAGTTCCGATCTGACGGCGAAACAAACAGGGACTAAGGACATGTTAGGTTGTTCTGCAGCTGACAGGTCACGAAAATCAAGCAGGACTAAGCATGTAGAAAGCATATGGTCTCCTTGACTGGACCGGGGTTCGACTCCCCGCAACTCCACAATAGGCTCTAACCCAATCAGTTAGAGTCTATTTGTTTTCCACAATTCACACATAACATGACAAT
>DAIUKI010000368.1:0-3349 GCA_036848255.1 Bacteroidales bacterium
TCTTCCATTACGAATACCGCAAGGGTTGGACACTGTAAAAATCACAGCCTTCTCATTTCAGTGTCACAAGGGTTTCTCTTACCTGTCATGCTGAAGGCTGTGCTCTTCCCGGAGCTATAAGATCGATTTTTTGATGCTAATTGTACTGACAAAATATTTTAAAGAATGGAAAAGGATAATGCTATTAATGAAATTAGTCCTGTTGTCGGGGGGCTTTTAAGAATCCACAGAATTATATCCAAAGGACTAAGCATTTCCATTCGCAAGTGCGATGAGTATCTCGGGAAAAAGGGCATCCCACAGGAGGAAGCGAAGGGTTTTTCCATGTATGTATCATGCCTGAAATGGGTAACGCATTCCCATCATCTCAGCGAGGATGACATAGCCTTCCCCTTTTTCAAAGAGTATATGGATGCGCCCTACGCTCAACTGAGGGATGACCACACTGCCATGGCTCGCATTCTGGACGAACTTGAAAAGGGCCTCTTGGAGGTACCCTCGGGAGGAGTCGGAAGGCTTCGTGAAGTACTTGAACAATTCAACAAGCTTTGGGGACCCCATATTAAAACCGAGGAGGAATATTTCACTGCGGAAAGATTGCAGCCGGTCATTGGAATGAAGGAACAGGTGAACCTTGTAAAAAAGTTAGGCGAACATAGCATGAAAAACTCCGGCCCTGGACCCCTGGCTCTTCCTTTCCTGTTTTATAACCTTGAAGGCAAGGACAGAGAGGCCTTTATGAAGCCCATTCCCTGGATTGTCAAAAAAGTCCTTGTCCCAATTATCTGGAAAAGTCAGTGGAAGCCAATGAGTCCGTTCTTTCATTAACCACGATCACGGATTACAGCCTGTGCCCTCCCCATAAAAGTATTCACAAATTGTAAGTATTTAATTCATACTTTTACAATGATTCTGAATCCTTTATGTTATGATATCCAAAAGAAGAGCTCTAATATTGATAGTGCTGGCAGTTCTGCCTATGTCGTGTGTTAACAACAACGAAGAGGAACTTTATGGGATCAGGCCCTGTGATATTGAAAATGTAACCTGGGAGTCAAAGATCAGGGAGATAATGCAAAAGAACTGCGTTATGTGCCATGGTCCTGATCTCGCCTTCAGGGGAGTCAGACATGACACCTATGAATCAGAAATGATAGTGGTTAACGATGGAAGACTTAGAGGTGTGGTCAATCACCTTCCGGGCTATTCGAAAATGCCGAAGGACAGAGATAAACTTCCAGAATGTGAACTGAAACTCATAAATACGTGGCTTGACAATGGTGCTCCCGAATTCTGAAAAGATGAAAAATATAATCCTTACAGCTGCTGCCTTCTTAACTCTTTCTGGTTTCTCCCTCCCTGCCCAGGACCTTGAAAAAATGCTTGAGAGTATCAATCCTGACTCCACTCCCAATTTCGCATATGGGATCTTTAAGGGAACAACAATCATAAATGGTCAATCCGTTGAGATCCCGGGGCACAATGATTTGCGCTTCCTGGTATCGCACCGCTTTGGAGCGGTCAATACGGGGCTTTACAATTTCTTCGGCCTCGACCAGGGAACAACAAGGCTGGGATTTGAATACGGAATAAAAAACATTATGTCATTTTCAATCGGCAGGAGCACTTATGAAAAGACTTATGATGCAGGGATAAAAGTAAAAGCCCTCCGGCAGCAGACCGGATTAAGGAATATTCCAATAACGATGACAATATATTTTGCCGGTTTTGCTGAAACGACAAAATGGGAAGTTCCTGAACGAGACAATCTTTTCTCATCCCGATTGGCTTTTACATCCCAGGTTCTTATGGCCCGTAAATTCACAAAAAACCTTTCGCTTCAGATCAGCCCGACATGGGTTCACATAAATCTGGTATCGTCATTATCTGATCAGAATAATATTTTTTCCATCGGACTTGGAGGAAGATATAAGCTGGCTCCTAAATTCTCAATAAATGGTGAGTATTATTACCTCCTGCCTGGCGAGACAGCGGATGATTATGCCAGCTCCCTTTCGTTTGGCGTCGATATTGAAACCGGAGGTCATGTTTTTCAGCTTCATTTTACAAACTCCCGGCTTATGTTCGCACCGGGATATATTGCCCGGACCGATGGAAAATGGAGAGAGGGTGATATCTTTATAGGATTCAATATATTCAGGAACTTTGCCTTGGGGAAGAAAAGAAAAAACCCTTACTGATATTCATACCCAAATGAAAAAAAAGATAATAATTATCTTGTTTATATTGACATCCTCAATTAATGCATTGACGCAGAGTGCAGGGCAGACTTATCTTTGCAGGAACGGGAATATCAGCTTTACCTCTGATGCACCACTGGAACTTATAAAAGCTGCAAATGTAAAGCTCACAGGGGTTCTAAATACAAACGACAGGTCGTTTTCATTCCGGGTTCCGATAAAAGACTTCGAAGGGTTTAACAGCAGCCTGCAGAGGGTCCATTTTAATGAGGACTATATGGAAACGGAATTATTTCCCAATTCCACATTCAAGGGGAAAATTATTGAGGAGGTTGATTTAAGCGTCCCGGGAGAATATAAAATCAGGGCCAAAGGGAAACTTAGCATCCACGGAGTTGAAATAGATCGAATTATAAGATGTGACCTTACAACAGATAAAAAACAGATAAATGTAAGTGCAACATTTACCGTATTTATTGCAGATCATAATATCAGCATACCTTCGATTCTGAATCAGAAAATTGCAGAGGAAATCAAGGTGGATGTCACGTTTACTTTATATCCATCTGAACAGTAACCTGAGTTATGAAGATGAAAAAGGAAAATTTACCGATCCTGTTGATCTTACTTTTACTTTCAGCATCCCAGGTTGTTGCCCAGTCACCTTTTATAAAGTCCCACAATCTGTTCAAGGGAAAAGAGGAGTACAACGTCAATATAATTTACCAGGATCCCAGAGGATGGATATGGTTTGGTACTGACCACGGTTTGTTCAGATTTGACGGGATCAGTAATATTTTGTTTACAACTGCTGATAGCCTGGCAGATGACAATATCACTGCGCTTCATCTTACGAAGGATAAAAAGCTCTGGATCGGGCATAAACAGGGTGAAATTACCGTGTTTGACGGACATTCATTTAAAAAATTCAATCCTGAAGGGGGACTTGGAGAAATTCCTGTTTCCGATATTGTATCTGACAGTGCCGGGGTTATCTGGTATTCAACCCTGGGAGAAGGGGTATTCAGGTGGGACGGGAAGTACCTGTCGAACCTTAATACTGATGATGGAGTATCTGACAATTATGTATATGATATTGAACTGGACCATAAGGGTGTTTTGTGGTTCGCAACTGATAACGGAATTAC
>DAIUKI010000369.1:0-3348 GCA_036848255.1 Bacteroidales bacterium
GTAAGAAAACTTCTTGGAAAGAGATGTGGAAATGGCTGAGATATTCAGGATAGGCGTTTTGATGTTTTATAGGCGATGTGAGAAAAGGGTATGAGTTATGAGGAAGATAAAAGGCTCCCCTCCCTGGGGGCCGACCGTAAAGAAATTAGCCAGTGGCTAATTTTAGGGAGGAGCCTGATGGCAGGGGAGATTGTGGTGGAGGGGTTGGGGGTGGGTTTCTTGAGTAGTAATAAAAACAAATAATGTCTAAAATTTTAGTAATTGACGATGAACGGGCTATCAGGAACACCCTGAAAGAAGTCCTGGAATATGAAAAGCATGAGGTCGATCTTGCAGAAGACGGACCATCGGGCCTTGAGCTGTTCAATTCCAATTCGTACGATATTGTCCTCTGCGATATAAAGATGGCAAAGATGGATGGCATCGAGGTCCTTCAGAAAATATATGAGACCTCCCCCGAAATACCTGTGGTAATGATCTCCGGCCATGGGAACATCGACACCGCTGTTGAGGCAATAAAGAAGGGGGCCTTTGATTTTCTTGAAAAGCCCCTCGATCTGAACAGACTTCTGATCACTATACGCAATGCCACCGACAAATCGACACTAATTACCCAGACACAGGTGCTGAAGAACAAGGTCAGTAAGATGTATGAAATTGTCGGTGAATCGGAATCGATCAAAAAGGTCAAGGAGATGATCGACAGGGTTGCCCCCACCGAAGCACGCGTATTAATAACAGGCTCCAACGGAACGGGCAAAGAGCTGGTAGCCCACCAGATACACGAAAAAAGCAACAGGGCAAAAGGTCCGTTTGTTGAGGTTAATTGTGCAGCAATTCCGTCAGAGCTTATTGAAAGTGAACTCTTTGGTCATGAGAAAGGATCGTTCACATCCGCAATCAAGCAGAGGATAGGTAAATTTGAACAAGCCAGCGGGGGGACACTTTTTCTTGATGAAATCGGTGATATGAGCCTTTCAGCACAGTCTAAAGTTCTAAGGGCTCTCCAGGAAAGCAAGATAACCCGTGTGGGATCGGACAAGGATATTCATGTCAATGTCAGGGTGGTTGCAGCAACAAATAAAAACATAAGGAAGGAGATCGAAAACAACACCTTCAGGGAAGATCTCTATCACAGGCTGAGTGTTATCCTTATTCATGTACCGACACTTAATGAACGGTCAGATGATATCCCTCTCCTGGCGGAACATTTCAACACGGTGATTTGCGGTGAATACGGGATGAGCAGAAAGACAATCAGAAAGGATGCCATTAATGAACTTCAGAAGATTGAATGGACCGGAAATATTCGCGAGTTCAGAAATGTTCTTGAAAGGCTCATCATTCTGTGCAGGGATGAAATCACCGGAGAGGATGTGGTGGCTTATGCGCGCCCGGTTTCCGGTTCCACAATGCTATAAAACGCCCCCCATCCCCCCGAAGGGGGCTAAATCACAATATTAATTTGAGCCCCTTTAGGGGGTTGGGGGCAATTAGATTATGTTCAGGATTGAAAAGGACAGCTTAGGCCAGAAAGAGATCCCGTCAGATGCTCTTTACGGGATACATGCGTTCCGGGCAAGGGAAAACTTCCCGGGGAATACACCATTTCCGATCGAGTGGTACAGGGCCGTTGGCATCACAAAACTTGCCTGTTACAATACCTACCGGAAATTCCGCGACACTGCAACTGAAAAATATGGGAAAGATCTTTCGGTCAAAATAATAATTGACGATATCCTTGATGCAATGATCGAATCTGCCGTGGAGGTATCAGAAGGCAAACACTTTGAGCATTTCATTGTGCCGGCTATTCAGGGTGGAGCCGGAACGAGCATCAATATGAACATCAACGAGATCATTGCCAACTCTGCACTTATCAAAACCGGGAATAAGTGTGGAGAGTACACTTATATCGATCCCACAGAGGACGCAAATATTTACCAGTCCACCAATGATGTTATCCCTACCGCGCTGACTGTTGCTGCCATGTTCTTACTGCAGACACTTGAAAGCAGGGTAAACAGCTTGCGATTGAAGATAGAAAAGCTGGAACGGGATTCAGACGACAAGCTTCGTCCGGGTTTTACACAGATGCAGGAGGCGGTTCCATCATCGTTCAGCCTGCTTTTCAGCTCTTATAATGAAGCGCTTTCGCGCGACTGGTGGAGGGTATCTAAATGCAGCGAAAGGCTGAAACCTGTGAACCTTGGTGGAGGCGCCATCGGAACCGGACTTGCCGTTCCGAGATTTTTCATCATGCAGGTTGTTCCCGAACTGCGTAATCTGACAGGGCTGCCCGTATCGCACAGTGAAAACCTCTCAGATACGACCTCAAATCTCGACAAATGGGTGGAGGTACATGCTATTTTGAAATCACTTGCTGTTAACCTCGAGAAGATGGTTTCAGATCTCAGGCTCCTAGCTTCGGATGTGGCCGGTGATAAAAGCATCCTGATACCCGAGAAGCAGGTTGGCAGTTCAATCATGCCGGGTAAGATCAATCCGGTCATCCCCGAATTTATAATTTCCGCTTCACACAAAGTATATTCGAACGACACTCTTGTAACTTCACTCAGCGCACAGGGATGCCTTGAGCTTAATGCCTATCTCCCGGTTATTGGATGTGCCGTCCTTGAGAGTATTAATCTTCTCATTTCCTCCTGTAAAACTGCTGAAGATAATCTGATTACAGGCCTGATCGTAAATGATAAATCTGGGTATTATTCTCTTTTCCACAGTCCGTCAATAACGACAGCGCTTACCCCTCATATCGGTTATCACAAAGCGGCTGAGCTGGCTGAGCTGATGAAAGAAAATAAGTATGATATTTTCGAAGCCAACGGGATCCTTAAAATAATTGACGATGCCAGGTTGAAAGAGATCCTTCATCCAGGAAATCTGTTAAAACTCGGATTCTCCCTGGAGGATCTGAAATAATATTTCAGCTTGCAGTTTTTTAACTCTGTATTTCTCTGTTCAGTCTGGTTTTAACAGACAGAACCAACCTATCCGTTATACAATAAATAATTGACCTATAACAGTAATTATTTTACCTGAAACAATATGGTATATTTGAAAACCACACCGCACCACGCTAAGTGGTGCAGGTTCTATGCCTTTCACTAACCATAATTCGGATTTCAATTCTACAAACAGGTCACTCTTACGGAGCTCATCTACACGACTCAGATGGTTTGTCTACAAACAGGTCGCGCCTACTGCGCTCATAGAACTGGATTGGGATTTTCCCTCTTCAAGCAGATCGTGACTACGGCACTCAGTGAATTGAGCCGCATAGCGGTGACCTGTTTGTAGAATCGAGATTCTCCCTTGTCCTGAGCCTCT
>DAIUKI010000370.1:0-3338 GCA_036848255.1 Bacteroidales bacterium
GGGGTGGTAATAAATGTGCCCCATGTTTCAGTATGGACAGGAGATACAACCTGCAGCCAGACATGTCTGTAAATTCCTGAACCTGAATACCAGCGGCTGTTCTCTCCTTCATTTTTAACCTTGATGCATAATACATTCTCTCCCTCATATTTCAGATTGTCAGTAATATCGAACCAGAAGGTCGAATAACCGTAAGGATGATTTCCGGTCTGGCGCCCGTTAAGCCAGACTTCCGCATTCATGTAAACTCCTTCAAAAAGTATTCTGAACCTCTTTCCTTTCAGGCTTTCCGGTATTTTAAATGATTTCCTGTACCAGCCGGTGCCTCCGGTTGTGAATCCGCCGCTTACCTGGCTGATTGCATTTTGGCTGAATGGAGAGCTTGTCCCAGGAAGATCTTCAATACTCCAGTCGTGGGGCAGATCGATCTTTCTCCATTGTGAGTCGTCAAATTGCGGATTTTCAGCACCCTGGGCCCCTCCCAGGTGGAACCGCCATTCGTTATCAAAAAGGTTCTCCCGGTTAACTACCGTTTGCGAAGTGACCTGAATTAATGACAATAATAAAAGGATAATTGTCAATTGAGTCTTTGAACATTTGAATTTCATGACAGCGTCTTTTAAATCACTGCAATTTAAAAAATCCGGCCAAATAATGTCCGAACATCTATACAGAAGCTTTAACTTTACTGAAAAACCAGATCTCATGATAGTAACTTGTGTACATGTACGGGTAAAACCCGAATTTGTAAACGACTTTATTGAAGCATCGGTTCTGAACCACGAGGGATCAGTCATGGAACCCGGAAATCTGAGGTTCGACTTTGTTCAGCAGGCAGATGATCCGTGCCGGTTCATGCTTTACGAAGCCTTCGAATCGGAAGAAGCTGTAGCGGCTCATAAGACAACGGAACATTATCTCAAATGGAGGGATGTCGTGAAGGATATGATGGCGGACCAGAGATATGGAGTGAAGTATAATATCATTGAACCTGGAGATAAATCAGAATGGTAAAACCTTTCCAGTTTTCCAGGCTGCCCATTATATATTTCGGTACCGGAAAGATAAAAGTTTTGCCTGGTTTGATCCGGAGATTCGGTAAAAAGATCATTCTGGTAACAGCCAGCCAGTCATTCCTGAAATCCTCCTATACTGGAGCACTGTTTGAGTCGTTCCGGAAGGAAGGGATCACCATTCATCATATCGTTATTTCCGGGGAGCCCACTCCTGAAAATATTGATTCTGTATCAGTGAAGTTCAGAAATGAAAGCACTGATGCTGTTGTTGCCATTGGTGGCGGAAGTGTCCTTGATGCAGGGAAAGCCATATCTGCAATGATATCTGTTCAGGGATCCATTGAGGAATATCTCGAGGGAGTCGGTACAAGGGAGCATCCGGGGACAAAGCTGCCGTTCATTGCCCTTCCGACTACATCAGGCACCGGAAGTGAAGCGACAAAGAATGCAGTGATCTCCCGGATCGGCAAAGATGGATTCAAGAAATCGTTGCGACATGACAATTTCGTTCCCGATATAGCAATTGTTGATCCGGAAATTACTTTGAGCTGTCCGGGTGATATCACTGCAGCAAGCGGAATGGACTGCTTTACACAGTTAACCGAATCGTTTCTTTCAGATAAGGCTTCAGAATACACTGATGCTCTTTCATGGGAAGGGCTTAAGGCTGTAAAATCATCAATTGTTCAAAGCTATCTGAACGGGCAGGATATTGAGGCAAGAAGCGGAATGTCCTTTGCGGCTCTTACCTCGGGGATCTGCCTTGCCAACGCCGGGCTTGGTGTCGTTCATGGATTTGCATCATTAATAGGAGGGATGTTTAATGTCCCGCACGGAGTAGTCTGCGGTACCCTCATGGCACCGGCAAATGCAATAACCGTTAGAGAACTCAGGAAAGGAAGCGCTGATCCTTGGGTGATGAAGAAATATAGCAGACTTGGAAAGCTCTTTACAGGTGACGGCGGAAAGCCGGACGAATATTATATTGATGGTTTTATTGAATATCTCCGGAAGCTCTCTGACGAACTGAAATTACCACGTCTTAGTAAATATGGGATAAAGGAGGAGGATATTGAACCAATTTGCAGAATTACCGAATTGAAAAATAATCCTGTTAAATTGAATTTAGAAGATATGATGGAGATATTAAGTAGCAGACTTTGACAGAATTAATATTTTGACCTATGATTAGAACAATACATTCTTTTGATAAAGTTTTTTCTTATTTTTTTAACCGCAAAGCACGCTAAGCATTTGCAAAGCACGCAAAGATTACTTTGCGAACTCTGCGTAATTTCTTTGCGCACTTTGCGGTTAATGAATTTTTATTTTTAATCAACTCATCACCAATAACCAATAACCACTCACCATGAAAACCAGAACCTTTACAATCACCATCCTGATGGCCCTTCTGTTAATAATTTCGCAGATGGCCCATGCTCAATTGCCTAAAGAGTCCGAAGCCCAGAAAACCCAGAGAATGAAATGGTGGACCAATGCCCGTTTCGGCATGTTCATCCACTGGGGATTATATGCCCTTCCCGCCCGCCATGAATGGGTAAAGAACAGGGAACGTATAACCACAGAACAATACCAGAAGTACTTCGACATATTCAATCCCGATCTTTACAATCCAAAGGAGTGGGCCGGAAAGGCGAAGGAAGCCGGTATGAAGTATGTGGTTCTTACTGCAAAGCATCATGAGGGCTTCTGTCTCTGGGATTCAAAATTCACCGACTACAAATCGACAAATACACCCTTTGGGAAGGACATCATAAGGGAATATGTTGATGCATTCAGGGCTGAAGGGCTGAAGGTCGGGTTCTATTATTCACTTATCGACTGGCATCATCCAGATTATACGATCGACAGAAACCACCCGCAGCGGCAGGATTATGACACTGCTTATACCAGGCTCAATAAGGGCAAGGATATGAACAGGTACAGGGAGTACATGAAGAACCAGGTCAGGGAGCTCCTGACCAACTATGGTGAAGTAAGTATTATCTGGTTCGATTTCTCTTTCCCGGGGAAAAATGGGAAAGGTCACCAGGATTGGGATTCGGAAAATCTTTTAAAGCTTGCAAGGTCGCTTCAGCCGGGAATAATCGTCGACGACCGGCTCGACCTCAGGGATGTTGAAGGAGGCTGGGATTTCACTACACCGGAGCAGTATAAGGTTACCAAATGGCCAGAAATAAATGGAAAGAAAGCACCATGGGAAACCTGCCAGACCTTCTCGGGTTCCTGGGGCTATTACCGCGACGAAACTTCCTGGAAAAGTCCTGCACAGCTAATCGAATTGCTGGCCGAATCGGTAAG
>DAIUKI010000371.1:0-3330 GCA_036848255.1 Bacteroidales bacterium
CCTTCCGTAATTAAAGGCAGTTTTGTATATGAAGACCGGTTGACTCCATATGTCAGGTTTGGTGACTATCTTATGTATATGGCATGCGTAATAAGTATCCTGACATTTCTTGTTGTTTTTGTCTTCAATCCATTCCGCAGCAAACTAAAATAGTTTGATTTCCTTATGTAACATTACTGATTTATCTTCGTCTTTATTCTGAAGTTTGACCTGGTTACAACTAATAACATGAAATTAAAAATTAAACTTTCTGCCGCATTGCTATTATTGATAGCTTTTCCTCTTTTATCACAGTCAGTCTCCGAGAAGAGAAGTTTTATGAGATCACTGCCCATTGGAAGGGATACAAAGCTGGAGGTAATTAACAAGTATGGTGATATCCATATTACATCCTGGAAAAAGGATTCAGTTTATATTTTGGCTGAAATTGAAGCCTATGCCCCAAACCGTTCAAAGCTTGAAAAAATGCTTGAGGGGATAGAGGTCAATATTAACGGGTCGGATAACATGGTAAGGGCAGAGACTGAATTCGGACGGGAGATCACAGTACTCCTCGAAAGCCTGAAGGGAATAACAGGTAAAATAATAGAGTATGAATCAAAGGTTCAGATAAACTATTATATAAACATCCCCGATAATGTTGATATTGATATTGATAATCAGTTTGGCGACGTTTCCCTTGAGGATAACACAGGAACCGTTTCAGTCGATCTTTCTAATGGTGATTTTGAAGCAAATTCCCTTGACAGAATTTCAGAATTATCGATTGATTTTGGTGATGCCGAAATAAATTCGGTCAGGTCAGCAAAGATTAACACTACTTTCTCAAAGATAATAGTGAGCCAGAGCAGCGACCTGGTAATTAACAGCACATCATCACGGTTTGATCTTGCGAAAGCCGGAAAAGTCGATATTGAATCGCGCAGGGATAAATTCTTCATTGGAGATATCTCAGCCATCAGCGGGATATCCTATTTTACCGATTACAAAATTGATAACCTCACCGGGAACACCGACCTTGACCTGAAATACGGAAGCTTCGATGTTGAAAGAGTCGATGACCGTTTTGAAAACATGATCTTAAAATCAGCATATTCGGATATTACAGCTGATTTTGATAATTCAGCGTCATTTCAGTTCGAGATAAGGCATACAAATTCATTCGTGGTCCTCCCCGACAGTAACATAAAATCAAAGAAGGAGGCATTAAATGAAGATAAGAAGGAATATCTCATTACCGGCAATATCGGCAGCGGAACCGGGTCGGGTAAGTTAAAGATTGATGCTACCAGGGGAAATATCTACATCAAATAGCATTAAACATTTCCAAACCTTCATCGAGCCATTTTTTATACTCCTCCACGTTCATATTTGTTGGCATCGGTTTGTTAAGAGGATTGCCGTCATGGTCGGTGATCACATATAACGGTAGTGCATTTGTCCTGAATTTTGAGATCTCGAGATCTTCATTGACCTTTCCTATTGTCTTCTTTACCTTGCCGTCAACCGATGAGGTTATCCACTTATTTTCCGGCAGCTGGGTCCTGTCATCAACATACAATTCGATAATGACGAAATTATCCCTGAGTCTTCCAAGAACCCCGGGATCGGACCACACTTTTGCTTCCATTAGCTTGCAATTGGCGCAGGCATGTCCCTTAAAGTCGAGAAGAACTGGCTTCCCCTGTTCTTTTGCGCACTTAAGTCCCTGTTCAAAATCATAATATCCTGTCAGACCCAGAGGCATATCAAAAATATCATCATACAGAGGAGCCGAACAGAGTTCACTTGAGAAAACCTGTCCGGATAGCTGAGACGATGGAGCTGAACTTGCCGGCATATTCCTTGCCAGGTTGAATTCTGACTTTTCGGGAGAGGGCAGCAATGCGGACAATCCCTTAAGCGGTGCTCCGAACATACCGGGTATAAGATAAACCACAAATGTAAAAACCGCTATAATGAGGAAAAGCCTCAATGTTCCGATATAAGGAAGGTCGCTGTCGTGCCTGAATTTTATCTTGCCCATCAGGTATAGGCCCATAAGTGAAAACAGAACAATCCATATAGCCAGGTAAATATCTCTCGAAAGAATATTGAACGAATAGACGCTGTCAATTGTCATCAGAAATTTCAAGCTGAAGGCAAGCATAATAAAACCCAGGACCACCTTGACAGAATTGAGCCATCCGCCTGATTTTGGCATCTTGTTCATGACAGACGGGAACAGGGCGAAAATTGTGAATGGAAGTGCAAATGCAAGGCCGAAGCCAAGCATGCCTATTGTCGGACGCAATACATCCCCCGAAGCTGCTTCAACGAGAAGGGCGCCCACTATGGGGCCCGTACAGGAAAAAGAAACAATAACTGTTGTCAGTCCCATGAAAAATGCAGATATCAGACCGCCCTTGTCAACCCTCGAATCAGCACCTGAAACCCATTTATTCGGGAGAACAATTTCAAATGCACCAAAAAAGGAGATTGCAAAAAGGACAAACAGGGCAAAAAACAGGATATTTGGTATCCAATGAGTGCTAAGGGCATTTGCAAATCCTGCACCCGCACTGGTCAGAGATACAATAATGCCAAGCAGAGAGTAGATAAGTACAATTGAAAATCCGAAAATCAATGCCTTCACAATTGATTTGGCCCTGTTGTCGGACCCCTGCGAGAAAAATGCAACTGTCATCGGGATCATCGGAAAAACACATGGGGTGAGCACTCCCGCAAATCCAGCCAGAAGCGACAAAAGAAAAAACCTGAGTAATCCGCCTCCGGACCTGCCTGTTTCAGGAGTAACATCCGTGCTCTGAGCTTTCGCAGCAGACGGTTCACCGGTCCCTTCACCAATTCTTATTGAAAATTCAACATCTTTCGGAGGAGAACATGTAGTATTGTTGCACGACATGAAATTAACTATCCCCGTGACCGTAAATGAAGTGTTGCCGGATGTGATTTTCTGCCTGAATTCTGCTTTTTCGCTGAATGACTTTATTTTGAAACCAAAAGCTTCATCAAACAGCTCCTCCGGGAGAGTCACCTCATATGTTTTACCGTCAAGGGTGAATCCTGAAGAAGGATTAATGACGAATGAGGTGGGAATTGGTCCTCCTTCCGGTATATTCATTGCATATATATGAGAGCCCTTTTCAATTTCAGCCGTGAAAACAAGCTCATATCCTGTTTCGCTTTTCTTTTCATAACCGAAATCCCAGGTTACCGGATCATAAATCTGTGAACTGGCGCTGAATGCAAGAAGCATAAATACAGCAGCTGTCAGTAAGACTCTTTTAAGCATAAAACTGATTTTAAGACTTTGCAAAAATAGTAAAT
>DAIUKI010000372.1:0-3328 GCA_036848255.1 Bacteroidales bacterium
AATAAATATATTGTAATTCAATATACATTTAATTTTGGCGGAAGGACTTTTTGATTACAGCCTTTGGGGATTATTCCTGGCCAGTTTCCTGGCTGCTACGGTGGTGCCTTTCAGTTCCGAGGCATTGCTTACTTTCCTGATCGCCAACGGCACAGATATCTATACTGCTGTTTTGGTAGCCTCAGCCGGAAACTGGCTCGGTGGAATGAGCAGCTTTGCTATTGGTTATCTGGGTAAATGGGAGTGGATTGAGAAGTACCTGCGGATAAAACGTGAAACCATTGAAAAGTGGCATAACCGTCTTTATAAAAGAGGAGCAGTTTTTGCATTTCTATGCTGGGTACCTGTAGTGGGAGATGTCTTTGCAGTCGGGCTTGGCCTTTTACGCGCCAATATTCTGATTACTGCTATTGCCATGCTGGCCGGAAAATTTTTACGTTATGTGATCTGGGGCTGGCTGTCGGGGCTCATATTCTGAGTTGAATGGTACATTTTAGGTATTCCGTACATAATTAATCCTTAAAAATATATCTTTATCACCTTGTGAGGGTTCCTTTAATATTAATCTAAAACCATTCAATTATGAAAAAGGCAATGTTTATTTTCCTGATATTGACCCTTTCACTGTTGGTTAAAGCGGAAACCAGCCTCATCGGATTTCCCGGTCCTTCTGGTTCGGAAGGAAAGAATGTCAAAAAACCTGATTTGCAAATGTTCAACGGTAAAAACCTTGACGGCTGGTATACCTTTATCAGGGACAGGGGAAAGAACGTCGATCCAAAGAATGTATTTACGGTCAAAAATGGTATGATCAGGATTTCCGGCGAAGAGTTTGGCTGTATTACCTCGAATGATGAATATGAAAACTATAAAATAACTGTTGAATACAAATGGGGTGAAATAACCTATGACCCAAGGATTGAAAAGGCAAGGGACAGCGGTCTGCTGCTGCATTCTGTCGGTGAGGATGGCGGTTCGGATGGCACATGGATGCATTCAATAGAATGCCAGATTATCGAAGGCGGGACAGGCGATTTTATAGTTGTCGGCGATGGAAGCCGGAACTTTTCAATTACATGTCCTGTCGCTCCCGAAAAGCAAGGCAGTTCATACATATATCAGCCTTCCGGAAATATGGTTACAATAAACTCAGGACGGATTAACTGGTTTGCACGCGATCCCGGATGGAAGGATATAAAAGGATTTCGGGGACCAAAAGATATCGAAAAACCTGTGGGGAAATGGAATAAAATTGAATGTATTGTAAAGGACAGGGAAATCCGTATTTATCTCAACGGTACTCTTGTAAACCATGCTGTCGATGTACAGCCTCAGAAGGGACGGATTCAGATCCAGTCTGAAGGTGCTGAAATATTTTTCAAACGGATAGTTCTTGGAAAGGTGCAATAGGAGGTTGGCTTAAAAGATATAATCCTTTTTGCATCTGATAAATAGCAGAGCAACCAACATGATACATAACCCTGAAAGGCCTTAATTCAGCTCCTGCGGAGCTGAAAGGCTGAGGGGGGCGCTCCTTACCTCCGGTTGCACCGGAGGTTATTAACATACCGCCGCTATGCGGCGAGAAGTCCCGTTGGGACTGTCTATCTTTAAAAAGATCAATAATAACATAATAAGCCTAAGACCACCTAAATTAATAAGATATGAATTAGGGGTAGCTTCCCGGGAGAGGGGGTTTGACTTCGGCGAGCCCGGCCCGATGAATACGGTATTAACCTACGGAAAGTTGCTTTTGATTTTCTGACTGAAAATCCCGGATAACAGTGTCAGGGCGTTCTCAATAACCTTTTCATTTTCAACCGGAATCTTAAGGTAGGTTTTCCCGTCTTTTTCATCTTTTTGCATTATCGATGAGAGAAGTTGCTGTGTTGCTTCAGGGCTGGAAAGGGTCTGTGCAAGTTTCCCAAGGAATGACAGACCGGTTTGAATAAGTTCAGCAGGTGCATTGGCTTCTATCGGGGTTTTTGCAGGAGTTACATCATATTGTATTTCATCATCATCGCCGATAAATGGAGATTTTAAAGATTCATCCTGTTTTTGTTCTTCTTCTACAGGGAAATCAGTCCCGTGAAAATGGATTGAATCAGTTATTGTATCATCTGGTTCTTCATTTAGCGAAGGAGTTACGGAAGATGGTTCTGTAACTATCATTTCTTCCACCGAATTCATGAGTATTTTAAATTTGCTGTCCTCCAAAAATATGGTGCTCTCTCCCTGGTCGAGGATACCTTCGGACAGACCCTTTTTAAAACTCAAAACTCCAAGCATTTTTTGTTCAATTGTACCGGTCGACACCATGTTGATAATTGAAACATTACGTTTTTGCCCAATCCTGTAGATACGGCCAACCCGTTGTTCCAGAACAGCAGGATTCCATGGAATATCCAGATTGATAAGCAGCGAAGCAGTCTGCAGATTGAGTCCAACCCCTCCGGCATCTGTTGACAGGAAAACTCTACACTCCGGATCGGTATTGAAATTTTCGAATAGTTTACCGCGGTCAGAGCCGGGTATACCGCCATGTAAATACTGGAATTTTATATTCCGCGCTTTGAACTCACTGGCTGCAATGCGTGTCATTCTTTCCCATTGACTGAAGATAACCACCTTTTCATTTCCTTCGGCAAACACTTTATCAATAATGTTCAACAACTCACCAATTTTGGTATCATGGCGCGTTTCCTGATCGAGGATAAAGGTGCTGTCGCACACCATCCGCATTGTGTTAAGAAAAATCATCAGATTCTGACGATCCTTTTCATTCAGGAAACCCTGCCGGTGCCATTTTAAGATCAATTTGGCAACATGTTGTCTGTATTCTTCATGAATTTCGCTTTGACATTCAGTCATGGTAACATACAATATCTTATCCACCCGTTCAGGCAACTGCATCAACACATCTTTTTTACGGCGACGGATCATTGTGGCTGATAAAACCCTGCCGATCTTATTTAAGTCCTGATACCCTATAACTTTCCCTTTTTCATCAGTAACACGATGCTCATGCATAAAACGATAAAAAGGGCCGAGGGTATACGGATTGGTAAACTGGACAATGGAGTATAATTCTTCGAGCTTGTTTTCCAGTGGGGTTCCGGTAAGCACAAAAGAATAAGGCGATTTAAGTTCTTTAATGTGCCTCGAAATTTTCGTTTTAAAATTCTTTATGCGCTGGGCTTCATCCAATATGACAATATCCGGAATCGAGGCGCTTATCTCTTTAATGTCGTTAATCGCGGTATTATATGAAACAATCTTGTTGAGATCCATGTTTTTACCCAAAATTATTCTGCAACCCTCTAATAGG